>NZ_JBMDKB010000026.1:0-68103 GCF_057809495.1 Allobosea sp. FG18 | reverse complement strand
TCCTGCGGCCCGACAAGGGCTCGATCCGCTTCGGCGAGCGCGAGGTCGTGCGCCTTGCGCCGCACAAGCGCGAGATCGGCATGGTCTTCCAGAACTACGCGCTGTTTCCGCATATGGATTAAGGATCTGCCGTTCGATCTCGCCAAGGCCAAAGCGGAGCTTGCCGCGGTCGGCCCCAAGGCCAAGCAGGAGATCGCCCTGGTCACCGCGCCCGTCTACGACCAGCGCGTCGTTCAGGCCCTGCAGCAGATGCTGGTCGATGCCGGTCTCAGCGTGAAGATCGAGATGACCGATATGGGCTCCTGGCTGAAGCGCATGCAGAGCGGCCCGGATTCCATTCCGGTGATGGCGTTCAGCCGCTGGTCCTGCGGCTGCCAGGACGCGGACGGCGTGCTGTTCCCGATCCTGCACAGCGCCAGCGGCTGGGCCAATGCCAAGGACAAGGCGATCGAGGACGCGCTTGAGACCGGGCGCCAGACGCTCGATCCGGCCAAGCGCCTCGCCGCATACAAGACCGTGCACGAACGCATCGCCAGCGAGCACTTCGTGATCCCGCTCTATCAGGCGGCACAGATGTACGGGACGTCCAAGAACCTTGTCTGGACCCCCACGCCCAATGAAAGCATCTTCGTCAACCGGATGAGCTGGAAGGACTGACGCGGCGTGGTCGGCTTCCTCCTCCAGCGCGCCGGGCAGGCGCTCGTCACGATCTTCGGCGTGGCGACGCTGATCTTCTTCGTCCAGCGGCTGACGGGGGATCCGACCTATCTCCTCGTGCCGGAAACCGCTACGCAAGCCGATATCGAAGCCCTGCGCCACGCGCTGGGCTTCGACCGGCCGCTCATCGTCCAGTATCTCGGCTTCCTTGCCGATCTCGCCCGTTTCGATCTCGGCCAGTCCGTGGTGCAGCGCGTGCCGGTGATCGACATCATCGCCTCGCGCCTGCCCTACACGCTGATGCTCGCCGGCGGCGCGCTGACGGTCGCCTGCGGCATCGGCATCCCCGTCGGCATCCTGCTCGCATTGTTCCGCGATAGCGCCGCGGCGAAGGCGGCCGCCGGCTTCGTGCTCGCGGCCCAGAGCATGCCGACCTTCTGGAGCGGCATCCTTCTGATCCTGCTCTTTGCCGTGACCCTCGGCTGGCTGCCGCCGTCTTCGACGGGCGGCTTCTCGCACCTGATCATGCCGTCCATCGCGCTCGGCCTGCTTTCGATGGCGACCTTCGCCCGGATCACACGGGCGGCGCTGATCGAGGAGTTCACGCGCGATTATGTCCGCACGGCCCGCGCAAGAGGTGTCGGTCCGGTGCGTATCCTGCTGCGGCATGTCGCGAAGAACGCGGCGATTCCCGTCATCACCGTCGCCGCGCTCGAGATATCGAACCTGCTGGCCGGCGCCGTCATCGTCGAGACGGTGTTTGCCTGGCCTGGCCTTGGCCAGGTCACGGTTCAAGCCATCCTCGCACGCGACTTCCTGGTCGTGCAGGGCGTCGTCATGCTGGGGGCCCTGGTCACGATCGGGCTCAATCTGCTCTCGGACTTCCTCTACAGCGTCGTCGACCCGCGCATCGCATTGGGGGGCGGACGATGAGCGCACCAGTTCCTTCGCTGCCTCGCCGCCGCTTCCCGCTGAAGCGCTGGTGGCCGATCGCCATTCTCGCGGTCTTCGTTCTGACCGCGATCTGCGCGCCCCTGCTGGCTCCCTATGATCCCAATGCTCAGAATCTCGTCGGGCGGCTGAAGCCGCCGGGGACGGTTTCGCGCAGCTTTTACTACTGGCTCGGCTCGGACGAGCTCGGCCGCGACCTCCTCAGCCGGATCATATACGGCACACGCGTCTCGCTGCTCGTCGCCGTGCTCTCCGTCCTGCTCTCGGGAGCGTGCGGGACCGCGCTCGGGCTGATCGCCGGCTATCGGCGCGGCTGGGTCGAGACTGCGGTGATGCGCATTGCCGACGTGTTCCTGTCGATCCCGGCGGTGCTTCTCGCCATCATCACCGTCGCGGTGCTGGGGCCCAGCCTGGTCAATGTCGTCCTCGTGCTCGCCCTCACGCGCTGGCCGCGCTATGCCCGCGTGGCGCATGCGCAGACATTGGCGACGACCGGCATGGCCTATGTCGAGAACGCGGTGCTCTCGGGCGGCGGCAATGCGCGCATCCTCTTCCGGCATATCCTGCCCAACATCGCGGGCACGCTGATCGTCGTGGCGACCCTGGAGTTCGGCCTGATGGTCCTGTTCGAAGCCGGGCTCTCCTTCCTCGGCCTCGGCGTCCAGCCGCCGACCGCGAGCTGGGGTTCGATGCTCTCCACCGGCCGCAACTACGTCGCTACCGCCTGGTGGGTCGCGACGCTGCCCGGACTTTGCCTGTTCGCGCTGGTGCTCACCGTCAACCTGACCGGCGATGCCGTGCGCGACCGCCTCGACCCCCATTTTCGCTAAGGATCGCACCATGTTCGACGACATCAAGGGCAAGCGCGCGCTGGTCACCGGGGCTTGCGGCGTGATCGGAAAATGGATCGCCGAGACGCTGCACGAGGCCGGCGCCACGCTGGCGCTCACCGACGCCAAGGAAGGCGAGCTCGAAGCCTTCGCCAGGACGCTGGGCCTCGGCGGCGACAGCTTCGTCAAGGCCGCCGATCTCACCGACGAGGCTTCGATCAAGGCGCTGACGGACGAGGTCGGGAAGCGCTGGGGCGCCGCCGACATCCTCGTCAACAATGCCGGGATCTATCCCAGCGCCTTCCTGCTCGACACGCCCACGGAGGAGTTCGACCGCATCTTCTCAGTCAACCTGCGCGCGCCCTTCATTCTGAGCCGGGAACTGGCGACGCAGATGGTTCGCAAGGGCGTCAAGGGCTCGATCATCAACATCTCGTCGGGCGCCTCGCGCAAGATGCGGCGGACAGCCGCCGTCTACTCCACCTCGAAGACGGCGCTCGACCGCCTGACCAAGGGCTTTGGCGTCGAACTTGCCGAATACGGCATCCGGGTGAATGCGCTCGAGCCCGGTTTCGCCGCCGGCAGCACGGTCAGCGGACTGACCGACGCGCATATTCAGAACACGGTCGCGCAGATTCCGCTGGGACGGCCGTCCTCGCGCGCGGATGTTGGGAACGCGCTGCTTTATCTGGCCAGTGGCGTCTCCTCCTATGTCACCGGCGCGACCCTGACGGTCGACGGCGGCAATTCGATCGGCTCGCTCGCGGTCCATCAGGACAAGAAGAGCGCGCTGTGAGGAGCTTGTCGTGAACCAAAACACGTCTTCGCTCGCGCCGGCGAGCTTTCCCGCCTCGGCCTATGAATGGCCGGCGGGTAAGAGCAGCGCCTTCTGCTTCAGTGTCGATGTCGACGCCGAAAGCCCGTATCAATGGAACCTGGCCGAGGGCGCGCCCGCGACGCTCGGCCAGATCGAGCAGCGGCTGTTCGGGCCGCGCATCGGCATCTGGCGCATCCTCGACCTGCTCGACCGCTACGGCATCAAGGCGACGATGTTCGTGCCGGGTCTGGTCGCGAAGAACCATCCCGACCTGCTGCCGGCCTTTGTCGAACGCGGCCACGAGATCGGATTGCACGGCTACTTCCACGAGATCGCCACCGAAGCGGGGCCGGATGAATTCGCCCGGGCGCTCGACGAATCGCTGGCGCTGTTCAAGAGCCAGACCGGCATCGTGCCGAAAGGTTTCCGCTCGCCGGCCTGGGAGATGACACCGTTCATGCTGGCGGAGGTCAAACGACGCGGCCTCTACGACAGCTCGCTGATGGGTTTCGATCATCCCTATACGATCGACGGCGTCACGCAGGTACCGGTGCTCTGGGCTGTCGACGACGCGATCTATTTCCGCTTTACCGGCAGCCCGACCGATCGCGCCCCGCCGTCGCCGCAAGGTGGCATTCTCGAAGCCTGGCTCGACGAATGGCAGGTGCTCCACCGCGAGGGCCGCATGATGATGCTGACGATCCATGACTGGATTTCCGGAAGGGCCGGCCGTGTCCGCATGCTGGAGAAGCTGCTCGACGTGATCACGACCTCGCCGGGAACCTGGATCGCGACCGTCGGCGAACTCGCGGCGCATCATGCCGCCAGCGGCAATGCCGCGCGCTTCAGCGTGCCGATGCGGCTGCCGGAGGCGAGTGCACCCCATCGCTTCAGGGCGCCGCGCTGATGCAGACTTTCAGCATCCGGAGGCCTGCCGTGCATTCGGCGCACGGTCTCGTCGCCGCTCAGAACCGCCATGCGGCGCAAGCCGGGGCGGATGTTCTCTCGCGCGGCGGCAACGCCATGGACGCGGCCGTCGTGGCCGCGCTGGTGCTGAGCACCGTCGAACCCTGGCTCTCGGGCATCGGCGGTGGCGGCTTCCTCGTCCATGCCGATGGCCGGACGGGCGCGGCCGAGACGCTCGACTTCAACGTCCGCTCCGCCGCAGGGCTCGACCCGGCGGATTATCCGCTGGCCGACGCGCAGGCCGGCAACTGGTTCAGCTGGCCCTCGGTGGTCGGGGAGCGCAACGTCTCCGGCTATGGCGCAATCTGCGTACCCGGCGCGATCGCAGGCCTCGCCGCCGCGCTGGAACGCCATGGCTCGATCTCCTGGGAAGAGGCGCTGCAGCCTGCGATCGAGCACGCCGAACGCGGCCTGGAAATCGACTGGTTCGCCGCGCTCTGCATCGCGATCGAGGCTCCGGGCCTCGCGCGCGACCCCGTGCTTTCGGCGATCCTGCTCGATGACGGCCATGGCCCGAAGGCCGGCGCCGACACGCGCCGCTTCAAGCCGATGGCGCTCAAGGCCAAGCTGCTGCGGCGGCTCGCCAAGGCGGGAGCGCGCGACTTTTATGAAGGCGAGAGCGCTGCATCGATCGCCGCCGACCTCGAAGCGGGCGGTTCGCCGCTGCGCGCCCGCGATCTGGCCGCCTACGAGGTGGTCTGGGCGCCGGCTCTGACCGGCCGCTATCGCGATTTCGACATCGCCGCGGTGCCGGGCCTCAGCGGTGGCCCGACCTTCTTCGACGCCGCGCAGCGCCTTGCCAACGGGCCGCTGTCGCGCGAGACCTCGCCGGCCCAGGCTGCCCTGCTCTACGCGACCGCGATCCGCGCGGCCTATGAAAAGCGGCTCAACACGCTCGGCCATGCCGCGACGCCGCAAGCCGGCTGCACCTCCCACGTCAGCGTGGTCGACCGCTCCGGCACGATGGTCTCGCTCACCAACACGCTGCTGTCGCGCTTCGGCGCAAAAGTCGCGCTGCCGCAGAGCGGCGTCATCATGAACAACGGCATGATGTGGTTCGATCCGCGCCCCGGCCAGCCCAACAGCATCGCGGCGGGCCGGAAGCCGCTCGCCAATATGTGCCCGCTCGTGCTCAGCCAGGGCGGCCGCCCCGTGCTTGCCATCGGGGCTGCCGGCGGACGCACGATCTTCCCGACGGTTCTGCAGCTGATCTCGGGACTGTCCGATTTCGGCCTGTCGCTCGAGGAGGCCTTTCACCGCCCGCGCATCGATGCTTCGACCCCGCGCATCAAGATCGACGCGCGCGCCGAGGCGGATGTCGCGGCGACCGTCGCGACTGCGTTCCCTGTCGAGATCGTCGAGGACACGCTCTATCCCGTGAACTTCTCGATTCCCTCCGCCGTGATGGCAGCCGAGCACGGCTTCATCGGGATGGCGCATCCGACCAGCCCGTGGGCTGCCGTGGTTGCGGCCGCTTCATAACGAGTGCTCAGGGGGATCGCGTAGCTTCACTCGAACAGATCGGGATAGCTGGCTTCTGTCTTGGGAAGGGCCCGGAGAATCTCGGTGAGGTGATGGCGCATGGCGATTCCCGCCTGTGCCGCATCTCGCGCATCGATAGCGGCCATGATGCTCCGGTGCTGCTCCACCAGGGCCAACATCACGGCAGTCCCGGGCAAGGTCAGTTGGCAAACCCGGTCCATATGCGCCTTGATATCCCTGATCGCCTCCCAGGCGAGGGGCATGCCGACGCCTTCGGCCAGCTCGACATGGAACAGCTCGTCATAGCGCTGGAAGGATGCGTGGTCGTCTCGCTCCGCTGCCTTGTCCTGCATGTCGAGGAGATCGCTGATGCGCTGGCGGCTCTGTGCGGCGAAGGACTCGCAAGCCTGTTGGACAATGGCAACCTCCACCGCCTCTCGCACGAAGCGGGCCTCCATCATCTTGCGGACCGAGAACTTGACCACGACAGTGCCGCGCTGCGGCTGGATGTCGACGAGCCGTGTCTTGGCAAGCGCGATCAGCGCCTCGCGCACCGGCTGCCGCGACACCCCGTATTTCAATGCGATCTCCTGCTCCGACAGGCGCGTACCGGGCGGCAATTCGAGTGCGATGATCGCGCGACGCAGCTCAGCTTCGACACGCCCGGCCGCCGAGGCGCCCGAGGCAAGGGCGGATGACGCCAACGAAAGGCTCAAGTCAAAAACCTCCAGGGCCCGTTGCGTGCCATACCGCAACATACTACCATACAATCGCTGCCGCAACCGCAGGGGGCGCGCAGCAAGCTTACGTTCGAGGCACCAGCGAACAAGCCGGGAAACGGCGGGGGCCTTCGAAACCACGGGAGAACGCACCATGACCGCACGCCGCAGTTTCCTTGCCTATACCGCCGCGCTGGCTTTCACGGCCGCCGCCGCGACTTCAGCCCTGGCCCAGAGCGTCACGCTGCGCTCGGCCGACATCCACCCGACCGATTATCCGACCGTCGAGGCCGTCCGCTATCTCGGCAAGCTGCTCGAGGAGCGCACCCAGGGGCGCGTCAAGATCAACGTCTTCCACTCGGCCCAGCTCGGCCAGGAGAAGGACACGATCGACCAGACCCGGTTCGGCGTCATCGATATCAACCGCATCAACATGGCGCCGTTCAACAACCTGATCCCGGCGACCAACATCCCCTCCCTGCCCTTCATCTTCCGCTCGGTCGATCACATGCGGAAGGCGATGGACGGGCAGATCGGCGACAACCTGCTCAAGGAATTCGAGAAGCACGACCTGATCGGGCTGGCGCTCTACGATTCCGGCTCGCGCTCGTTCTATAACTCCAAGCGCGCGATCAATACGCCGGCCGACATGAAGGGCCTGAAGATCCGCGTCCAGCAGTCCGACATGTTCGTCGCGCTGGTCTCGGCGCTCGGTGCCAACGCCACGCCGATGCCCTTCGGCGAGGTCTATTCGGCGCTCCAGACCGGCGTCATCGACGGCGCCGAGAACAACTGGCCGTCCTATGAATCGACCCGCCATTTCGAGGTTTCCAAGTTCTATTCGGTGACCGAGCACTCGCTCTCGCCGGAAGCGCTGGTGATGTCGAAGAAGAGCTTCGAGAAGTTCAACGCGGCCGACCAGGCGATCATCAAAGCCGCCGCAAAGGAATCCGTCGCCAAGATGCGCGAGCTCTGGGATGCGCGCGAGAAGGCCTCGGAGGCCAAGGTCAAGGCCGGCGGCGCCCAGATCAACCAGGTCGACAAGAAGCCTTTCATCGACGCGATGAAGCCGGTCTACGACAAGTTCGTCACCGACCCGAAGCTGAAGGACATGGTCGCCGCCATCCAGGCGGTGAACTGAGCCTCGCTCAGGAGGGGCGGCTTCCGGGCCGCCCCGATTCCTAAAGCCCTCATCCTTCGAGACGCGATCTGCGATCGCTCCTCAGGATGAGGGCTCAGGATGAGAAACCCGTATTCACGGACATCCCATGCGCGCCTTCACCGCCTTCCTGACTCGTATCGACGCCAAGCTCAGCCTGTTCGCGCTGATCGCCGCCGGGGCCGGCCTCGTCCTGATGACCGTGATGGTCGCCTGGGGCGTGTTTGGCCGCTATGTACTCAACGATACGCCGATCTGGGTCGAGGCCGGATCGCTCTTCCTGATGTCCTGGTTCATCCTGCTCGGCGCTGCCGTGGGCGTGCGCGAGAGCGACCATCTCGGCTTCGAGGTTGGGCTGGTGATGTCGCCGCCACGGTTACGCGCCGCGCTGATCGTCATTGGCGAGGCACTCGTCTGCGCCTTTGGCCTCGCCATGCTTGGCTATGGCTGGCAGCTCGCCGCCGGCACCTGGGACGACCGCATGCCGATCATCGGAATCTCCCGCGGCTGGGACTATGTGCCGATCGCGGCCGGCGGCGCGTTGATCGCGCTGTTCGCGCTGGAAAAGCTCCTCCTCTTCATCACCGGCGAGCAGCAGGCGCCGCTCGGCTTCGTCCATTTCGGCGAAAGCCAGGAGGCCTGAGCGATGGAACTCTGGATTCTCTTCGGCGTCTTCTCGGTCCTGCTGCTGATCGGCGTGCCCGTCGCCTTCTGCCTCGGCATCGCCTCGGTCGCGACCGTCGCCTTTATGGGCCTGCCTCCGGTCGTCGTCTTCCAGCAGATGAATTCCGGCATGAACGCCTTCGCCATGATGGCGATCCCGTTCTTCATCTATGCCGGCGACCTGATGATCCGTGGCGGTATCGCCGAGCGCCTGATCCAGATGGCGGCGAGCCTCGTCGGCCATCTGCGCGGCGGCCTCGGCCAGGTCAATGTCGTGACCTGCACGCTCTTCGGCGGCATTTCCGGCTCGGCGGTCGCCGATGCCTCGGCGGTCGGCGGCCTTATGATCCCGCAGATGAAGAAGCGCGGCTATGACGCCGACTACGCCGTCAACGTCACTGCGAACGCGGCAATCATCGCGCTGCTGATCCCGCCCTCGCACAACATGATCATCTATTCGCTTTCGGCGGGCGGCAATCTCTCGATCGCGGACCTGTTCACCGCCGGCATCGTGCCGGGCCTCATGCTCTGCGCTGCGTTGATGGTCGCGGCCTGGGCGGTGGCGGTGAAGCGCGGCTATCCGCGCGAGCCCTTCCCCGGCTTCGCCACCGTCGGGCGCTATGTCGTGCTCGCCCTGCCCGGCATCCTCCTGATCGGCATCATCTTCGGCGGCGTCCGCTCCGGTGTCTTCACCGCGACGGAATCCTCCTGCGTCGCCGTCGTCTACGCGATCCTCGTCACCATCTTCGTCTATCGCCAGCTCACCTGGACGGCCTTCGTCGAGGCGACCCTGGGCGCGGTCCGCACGACGGCGATGGTGCTGCTGGTGATCGGCACGGCCGGCGCCTTCGGCTGGCTGATGGCCTTCCTGCAGGTGCCGCAGGCCACCATCGCCGCGATGAAGGCGGTCTCCGACAATCCGATCGTGATCCTGCTGATGATCAACCTGATCCTGCTGGTGCTCGGCACCTTCATGGACATGGCGCCGATGATCATCATCTGCACGCCGATCTTCCTGCCGGTGGTGAAGGCCTTCGGCGTCGATCCGATCCATTTCGGCGTGATCCTGATCCTCAACGCCGGCATCGGCCTCAACACCCCGCCGGTCGGTTCGGTGCAGTTCGTCGCCTGCGCCATCGGCCGCATCTCCATTGGCGAGTCCATGCGCACGATCTGGCCGTTCTACGGTGCCAGCGTCGCCGTGCTCCTGCTCGTCACCTATGTGCCCGGCCTGTCGCTTTGGCTGCCGCGCCTGTTCCACTGAAGGACCGATCATGACCATCGATATTCGCCAGGTTTCGCATCCCGAGGCCGTCAAGGGCTTCGACACGGCGGAGCTGCGGCGTCACTTCCTGATCGAGACGCTGTTTGTGGCCGGCGAGGTCAGGCTGACCTACAGCCATCTCGACCGCGTCATCGTCGGCGGTGCCATGCCGACCGGAAAAGCCGTGGTGCTGCCGACGCCCAAGGCCGTCGGCACGGACGCCTTCCTGAAGCGGCGTGAACTCGGCATCGTCAATGTCGGCGGACCCGGCAAGGTCTTGGTCGGCGGCAAGGATTACGCTCTCGCCAAGCGCGACGCGCTCTATATCGGCAAGGAGGCCGGCGAGGTCTCCTTCGCCAGCGACGATGCTGCGAATCCGGCTAAGTTCTACCTGCTCTCGACCCCGGCCCATGCGGTGCATCCGACCAGAGTGATCCGCGAGGCCGACGCCAAGACCCTCGCACTCGGCGAGCAGGCGACCGCCAACAAGCGCATCATCCGGCAGTACATCATCCCCGGTGTCTGCGAGACCTGCCAGCTCGTGATGGGCGTGACCACTCTGGAAGAGGGCAGCATCTGGAACACCATGCCGTCGCATGTCCATGACCGGCGCTGCGAGATCTATCTCTATTTCGACGTCCCCACTGAGGCCCGCGTCTTCCACCTGATGGGCGAGCCGCAGGAGACCCGCCATCTCGTCGTCGCCAACGAGCAGGCGATCCTCTCGCCCGGCTGGTCGATCCATTCCGGCGTCGGGACGAAGGCCTATTCCTTCATCTGGGGCATGGGCGGCGACAATGTCGACTATACCGACATGGACATGGTCGCGACCGGGGACCTGCGCTGATGTCCTCAGCCTTCGATTTGAGCGGCCGGACCGCGATCGTCACCGGGGCCAATACCGGCCTCGGTCAGGCGATCGCGGTCGCGCTCGCTCAGGCAGGCGCCGGCATCGTCGCGGTCGGCCGTTCCAGCATGGCCGAGACGAGAGCGCTGGTCGCGGCGACGGGCAAGCCGTTCCATGAGATCACTGCCGACCTCGCGACGCTGGAGCCTGTCGCACGGGTCGTTGAAGAGGCTGACGCCGCGGCGAAGGCTGACGGCTCGCGGCTCGACATTCTCGTCAACAATGCCGGCATCATCCGCCGTGCCGACGCCATCGACTTCACCGAAGCCGATTGGGACGCGGTGATGGACGTCAATCTGAAGTCGACCTTCTTTCTGACCCAAGGCGTGGCGAAGCGCATGCTAGCCGACGGCAAGGGCGGCAAGGTCATCAATATCGCCTCGCTGCTCTCCTTCCAGGGCGGCATCCGCATCCCCTCCTACACCGCCTCGAAGAGCGGCCTCGCAGGATTAACCCGGCTGCTCGCCTGCGAATGGGCGGGCAAGGGCATCAACGTCAACGCCATCGCGCCGGGCTATTTCGTCACCAACAATACGGAGGCCCTGCGGGCCGACCCGGAGCGCAACGAGGCGATCCTCGCCCGCATTCCGGCCGGGCATTGGGGCAAGCCGCAGGAGATCGGCGGTGCCGCCGTGTTCCTCGCCTCCGATGCTGCCGCCTATGTCCATGGCGTCGTCCTGCCCGTCGACGGCGGCTGGCTCGCGCGTTGAGAAAGAGCACACATGGATCGCAAGAACGAACCCTTCGCCCATGATGCCGACCTCGCCTGGGAGCCGGCCGGAGAAGGTGTGACGCGCAAGATCCTGACCTATCGCGACGAGGTCATGATGGTGCGCGTGCGCTTCGAGGCCGGCGCGATCGGCCCGGCCCACAGCCACCCGCATATCCAGTGCTCGCTGGTCGAGAGCGGTGTCTTCGACATCACCATCGCTGGCCACACCGAACGCCTCGTCGCTGGCGACAGCTTCACTGTGCCGCCTGACGCGATCCATGGTGCGGTCAATATCGAAGCCGGCGTGCTCGTCGATGTCTTCACGCCGATGCGCCGGGATTTCCTGCCCGCAATGTCTGCGGGCTAGTGAGACATCCGAAGCGTTATTCGTAGCCCTTCTCGCAGCGCCTCGCAAGGCGCCTGTCCGGCGGACGCGTCACGGGGCCGCGGGGTCAACGTCGTCGGTGTCGGTGGGGCTGGTAGAACTCCTCTTCGTCGGTTCGACGGGAACGCTCGACCGTGCCCTTCTCGCAGAGGACGTCGCGCAGCGGTTGCTTGGCCTGGCCGGCTGCTTCCCGCATGTTAAGGAGATGGCCTACACCTGTTCCGCCTACTGTCTTCGGAGATGCAAGATGCCTCGCTTTCGGGCCGTTGCAGCAATCCTTCTCGCTACGCTCGTTCTGCCGGCGCCTGGTGTGCAGGCGCAGTCCCGCATCAAGGCATTGATCGAGAGATTGCGAGGCGACACGATGCCGGACGGCATCGTCAAGACCAACGGCCGGATCGAGGCGACGCAGGTCGACGTGTCCTCGAAATATGCCGGCCGTCTGGCGGAAGTCACGGTGAAGGAAGGGGACGAGGTCACGGCCGGGCAGGTCATCGCCCGCATCGCATCGCCGGAATACGAAGCGCAATTGCGGTCCGCGCAGGCGCAGGTGCTGCGCGCTCGTCAGGCCCTCGCGGAGGCCGAGGCGTTGATCGCCCAGCGCAAGAGCGACCAGATCCTCGCCCGCACCGATGCCGAGCGGGGCAAGGAACTGGTCGCAAAGGGCTATCTCAGCAAGCAGGTCGACGACCAGCGCTCGGCCAAGGCCGATGCGGCCGATGCGGCGCTGCGAGCCGCCCAGGCGCAGCGCGATCAGGCCCAGTTCGCGATCCACGCCTCCGAGGCCGATGCCGAGCAGATCAAGGCGATCCTGGTCGATCTCGTGCTGCTCGCGCCGCGCAGCGGGCGTGTCCAGTATCAGCTTGCCCGGACCGGCGAAGTGGTCGCGGCCGGCACGCGCGTCGTCACGATCCTCGACCTCTCGGACGTCTACATGACGATCTATCTGCCGGCCGCGCAGGCGGGGCAGCTCGCGCTGGGCGACGAGGCGCGCATCATCCTCGATCCCGTTCCGCAATATGTCATCCCGGCGACGGTGAGCTTCGTCGCGGCCGATGCACAGTTCACGCCGAAGGCGGTCGAGACCGCCGAGGAGCGCGAGAAGCTGGTCTTCCGCGCCAAGCTGCAGGTCGATCGCAACCTGCTCGCGAAATATCATCGGCAGGTGAAGACGGGCGTGCGCGGCCTCGGTTTCGTCCGCACCTCTCCGAGCGCGAAATGGCCTGACTCGCTCGCCGTGAAGCTGCCATGACGGAGGCCGGCCCCGCCGCCAGCCTCGCGGGGGTCACGCACCGCTACGGCAAGGTGATCGCCCTCGACGCGCTGACCCTCGACATCCCCGCCGGCCGTATGATCGGGGTGATCGGTCCGGACGGCGTCGGCAAATCGACCTTGCTTGCGCTTGTCGCCGGAGTGCGGGTCATCCAGCAGGGCAGCGTCCATGCGCTTGGCGGCGATCTCGGCATCAAGGCCGAGCGCGAGGCGCGACGCGGGCGCATCGCCTATATGCCGCAGGGGCTCGGCCGCAATCTCTATCCGACGCTCTCGGTCTTCGAGAATATCGACTTCCACGCCCGGCTCTTCGGGCAGGACGCGGCCGAGCGCCGCAGCCGCATCGACGAACTGCTCAAGGCGACGGGTCTCGATCCCTTCGAGGCCAGACCTGCCGCGAAGTTGTCCGGCGGCATGAAGCAGAAGCTCTCGCTCTGCTGTGCGCTGATCCATGATCCCGATCTGCTCGTCCTCGACGAGCCGACGACGGGCGTCGATCCGCTCTCGCGCGGCCAGTTCTGGAACCTGATCGACACGATCCGCGCCCGCCGCCCGGGCATGAGCGTCATTGTCGCCACCGCCTATATGGAGGAGGCCGAGCGCTTCGACTGGCTCGTGGCGATGGATGACGGCAAGGCGATCGCCACCGGCACGCCCGCCGAACTCCGCGAAAAGGCCGGGCAATCCACGCTGGAAGGCGCCTTCGTCGCGCTGCTGCCGGAAGCCAAGCGCGCGCAGCACCGGGAGGTCGTGCTGCGGCCGCGCGTCGTGAGCGACGATGCGACGCCCGCGATCGAGGCGGAGGGTCTGACCCGCAGCTTCGGCGATTTCGTTGCCGTCGACCATGTCAGCTTCCGCATCGGTCGTGGCGAGATCTTCGGCTTCCTCGGCTCGAATGGCTGCGGCAAGTCGACGACGATGAAGATGCTGACCGGCCTGCTGCCGGCGACCGAGGGCACGGCCAGGCTGTTCGGCCAGCCGCTTGCCGCCGACGACATGGAGACGCGCCGCAATGTCGGCTACATGTCGCAGGCATTTTCGCTCTATAGCGAGCTGACGGTCCGCCAGAACCTGCTGCTGCACGCCGAGCTCTACCATCTGCCGCCGGCCGAGATTCCCGGCCGGATCGCGGAGCTGCTGACCCGCTTCGATCTGGCTGATGTCGCCGATGAGCGGCCCGAGAGCCTGCCGCTGGGCATCCGCCAGCGCCTGCAGCTCGCCGTCGCCGTCCTGCACAAGCCGGCCATGCTGATCCTCGACGAGCCGACCTCGGGCGTCGATCCGATCGCGCGCGACGCCTTCTGGCGCACGCTGATCGATCTCTCGCGCGACGACGGCGTGACGATCTTCCTGTCGACGCATTTCATGAACGAGGCGGAGCGCTGCGATCGCATCTCCTTCATGCATGCCGGCAAGGTTCTGGCGGTCGGCACCCCGCCGGAGCTGGTGGAAAAACGGGGCGTCGATACGCTCGAAGAGGCCTTCATCGCCTATCTCAAGGAGGCCGCGGGCATCGAGGAGACACCTCCGGAGGCGGCTGTGGTGCCTGCGGCCGCAACCCGGCCGGCGCCCCCGGCCCGCCGCTTCGATCCGCGTCGGCTTTGGGCTTGCACCCGCCGCGAAACCATGGAGCTGCTGCGCGATCCGATCCGGTTGAGCTTCTCTTTCCTCGGGCCGCTCCTGCTGATGTTGGCCTTCGGCTTCGGCATTTCCTTCGACGTCGAGAACCTGAAATTCGCGGCCTTCGACCAGGACAACTCGATGGAGAGCCGGCAATTGGTCGAGGCCTTCTCCAGCTCGCGTTATTTCGACGAGCAGGCGCCGATCCGCTCCGCCGCCGAACTCGACCAGCGCCTGCGAAGCGGCGAGATCCAGCTTGCGATCGAGATCCCGCCCTCCTTCGGCCGCGACCTGATGGCAGGGCGCGTGCCTGAACTCTCGGTCTGGCTCGACGGTGCCATGCCGTTCCGGGCCGAGACCACGCGCGGCTATGTCACGGGCCTGGCGACACAATATGCGCAGGGGTTTGCGGCAGCGCAGGCGGCATCGAGCCACGCGCCGGCGCCCGTCACGATCGAGACCCGCTTCCGCTACAATCAGGACTTCAAGAGCGCCAATGCGATGGTGCCGAGCGTGATCATGCTGATGCTGATCCTGATCCCGGCCATCATGTCGGCGATCGGCGTCGTCCGCGAGAAGGAGACCGGCTCGATCGCCAATTTCCGCTCGACGCCGATCAGCCGCTTCGAATTCCTGTTCGGCAAGCAATTGCCCTATATCGCGGTCGCGATGGCGAGCTTCGTCATGCTGGCGCTGATCGCGCTCACCGTCTTCGCGGTTCCGATCAAGGGCCCGGCCTGGGTGCTGGTGCTGGCGACCCTGCTCTATGTCTCGGCCACGACCGGCTTCGGCCAGCTCATTTCCAGCTTCACACGCACGCAGGTCTCGGCCGTCTTCGCGACCGCGATCCTGTCGATCATCCCGGCGGTCAATTTCTCCGGCCTGATGGTGCCGGTCGCTTCGCTCTCGGGTGGCGGCCGGATCATCGGCATGAGCCTGCCGCCGGCCTGGTACCAGCCGGTCAGCGTCGGCGTCTTCACCAAGGGGCTGGGGGCGGCCGAACTCTGGCCCAATCTGGTGATGCTGGGCTTCTTCTTCCTGCTCTTCCTCGTCGTCGCGCAGTTGGCGCTACGCAAGCAGGAGGCTTGAGATGGCCGCGCTCGTCATCCACCTCCAGAACATCCTGCGCCTCGTCGTGAAGGAGCTGCGCAGCCTGCGTGCCGATCCGATCATGCTGGTGCTGGTGGTCTATACCTTCAGCATCGCCGTCTACACGGTCGCGACCGGCGTGAAGCTGGAGGCGCGCGACCTCACCATCGGGATCGTCGACGAGGACCAGTCGGAGTTCTCGCGCTCGCTGCTCGGTGCCTTCGGTCCGCCCCTGTTCAAGGTCTCGAAGCGCATCGCCGCCTCGGAGATCGATGCCGAGATGAATTCCGGCCGGCTCGTCTTCGTGCTCGAGATCCCGCCCAAGTTTCAGGCGGACCTGTTGGCCCGACGGCAGACGGCGCTGCAGCTCAATATCGACGCCACCGCGATGACCCAGGCCGGCAATGGCGCGGTCTATATCCAGCAGATCATCGCGCAGGAGATCGCGAACCGGCAGGCCGGGCGCGAGACCGCGACGGCGTTGCCGATCAATCTCGTTGTGCGGGCGCGTTTCAACCCCAATCTCGACTCCGGCTGGTTCAGCTCGGTGATGCAGGTGCTCAACAACGTCACCCTGCTGACGATCATCCTGACCGGCGCGGCTCTGATCCGGGAGCGCGAGCAGGGCACGGTCGAGCATCTCCTGGTGATGCCGGTCACACCGGTCGAGATCATGCTCGCGAAGATGGTGGCGAACGCCCTGGTCATCCTCGTTGCAGCGGTGGCCTCGCTGGTGCTCGTCGTCGAATGGACGCTCGGCGTGCCGATCGCCGGCTCGCTCCTGCTCTTCGTGCTGGGCACGGCCATCTATGCCTTTTCCGTCGCCGCGCTCGGCATCCTGCTCGGCACGCTGGCGACGACGATGGGCCAGTTCGGCCTGCTCGCGATCCCCGTCTTCGTCGTGACGCAACTACTCTCGGGTGCGACGACGCCGATGGAGAGCATGCCGCTCTGGCTGCAATGGATCATGCGGATATTTTCGCCGACGCCGCATTTCGTCGCCTTCTCGCAGGGCGTGCTCTACCGCGGCGCCGGCCTCGACGTGGTCTGGCCCGAGATCGCCAAGATCATCGCGATCGGCGCAGCCTATTTCGCCTTCGCGCTCGCCCGATTCCGGAAAGTGATCTTCGCGTGAGGGCGGTTTTGCCGCGGGAGCGGAAGCGGCCCGGTCGATTGTCATCGCCCTGTCGGCTTCCTAGTGTTCCGACCTGACGGGAGGAGGCTCCGCTCGACATGACCGCCCGCGAGAAGACGAACCCCACTCCGAAGGCCGATGCTGACCGCCCCGCGGAACTCAGCCTGCCCTGGTTCTGGCCCGGCATCGCCCGCTGGCTCGTCGCGCAAAGCTAGAGAGACGCCATGACGACGCTGACCTCCTCCGAGTATTTTCGGCTCGCGCTCGGCCGTTGCGAGGCTCTTCCGGCCGTGCGGACCGGGGTGGTGCACCCCGTCAAGGCCAATGTGATCGAGGCGGTGGCCGATGCCGTCAGCGAGCAGCTGATCGCGCCTGTCCTGATCGGCCCGGCCGGCCGCATTCGCGCTGCCGCAGAGGAGGCCGGCATCGACATCTCTCTCTGGGAGATCGTCGATACCGAGCACAGCCACGAAGCCGCGGCGAAGGCCGTCTCGCTGGCCGCCGCGGGCGAACTCGACGCGCTGATGAAAGGTTCGCTCCATTCCGACGAGCTTCTGGGCGCGGTCGTCCGGGCCGATTCCGGATTGCGGACCGAGCGGCGCATCTCGCACGCCTTCGTGATGCATATCGAGAGCTATCCCAAGCCCTTCATCATCACCGACGCTGCGGTCAACATCGCCCCCGATCTCATGACGAAGGCCGATATCGTCCAGAACGCCGTCAATCTCTGGCATGTCGTGCTGAACGGCATCGACGAATTGCCGAAGGTCGCGGTGCTGGCCGCCGTCGAAACCGTCAATCCTCATATGGCGGCAACGCTCGACGCCGCTGCTCTTTCCAAGATGGCCGATCGCGGCCAGATCACCGGCGCCATCGTCGACGGACCGCTTGCCTTCGACAATGCGATCAGCGCCGCGGCGGCGAAGGAGAAAGGCATCACCTCGGCCGTAGCCGGCCATGCCGATATCCTGCTCGTGCCGGAGATCGAGGCCGGCAACATGCTGGCGAAGCAATTGACCTTCCTGAGCGGCGCCGATGCTGCGGGAATCGTGCTCGGCGCACGCGTGCCGATCATCCTGACGAGCCGCGCCGACAATCTGCGCGCGCGCCTGCTCTCCTGTGCGCTGGCCGTTCTCCTGGCGGAAGCGCGCCGCACGGGACGGATCAAGTGATCGACACCGTCCTCGTCCTCAACGCCGGCTCGTCCAGCCTCAAGTTCCAGGTCTTTCGCGTCGGCGATCTCGACGTTCTCGCGCGCGGCAAGGCCGTGCGCCTTGGCGAGCCGGAACCCATCATGGACGCGAGCCTCGCGGACGGCACCCGGGAGCGTATCGCGCTGCCGCCGGCCTGCGACCATGACACGGCTCTTGCGGCCGTCCTCGCCTTCGTCGACCGCCACGACGATGCCTGGCGGATGAAGGCGGTCGTTCATCGCATCGTCCATGGCGGCGAACGCTTTGTCGATCCGGTCGTGGTCACGCCCGAGGTTTTCGCGGCGCTGGAGGCGCTTTCGCCGCTCGCGCCACTGCACCAGCCCCACAATCTGGCCGCGGTGACCGCTGCCCGGCGCCTGATGGGCGACGTGCCGAACATCGCCTGTTTCGACACCGCCTTCCACGCCCGGCACGACCCTCTCACCCATCATTTCGCACTCGAGCAGGGGCTGCGCGACAAGGGCATCCGTCGCTATGGCTTCCATGGCCTGTCCTATCAATGGCTGGAGATGGTGCTGGCCGAGCAGCATCCGCATCTTCATGCCGGCCGTGTCGTCGCGGCCCATCTCGGCAACGGCGCGAGCCTCTGCGCCATCCAGGGCGGGCGCAGCATCGACACGACCATGGGAATGACGGCGCTCGATGGCCTGCCGATGGGCACGCGCTGCGGCGCACTCGATGCAGGGGCCGTGCTCTACATGTTCCAGAGCCTGGGCATGAACGCGCAGGAGGTCTCGGATGCGCTCTATGAACGCTCGGGCCTGCTGGGATTGTCGGGCCTCTCCAACGATGTCGAGACGCTGCTGAAAAGCGACGACCCGCGCGCCCGCTTCGCGCTCGACCATTTCGCGCTCAAGGTTGCGCAGTTCACGGCATCCATGGCCGCCGCCATCGGTGGGATCGACGCGCTCGTCTTCACAGGCGGCATCGGCGAGCACGCGGCTCCCATACGCGATGCGATCGCCGAACGCCTGCGCTTTCTCGGGACATTCGAGGTCATCGTGATCAAGGCGAACGAAGAGCGCGTTATGGCGCTGCAGGCGCTCGCATGCCTCGCCGCGGAGGAACAGGCGCGATAGCGGTCAGGTCCGTCGCTGCGCTGCTGTATGGGCTGGTTCGAACGACAGCACGAGATGCAGCCCGATGGTGTCTATGAAACTCGGTTCTATTCCGTGTGTGGAAGGAATCGAACTCGTTCCCACCGAGAAAGTCGTTGGCAGGACTGTGCGCGCGCCGCCGATCTATCCGTGAGATAACCCTGAGCCGCTGAATGGGATCATGGGAACCGCCCGGCCGACCGAATTGTCCCTGCGGAGCCCCATCCGAGGTGATGGCGGTTGCCGGCTTCGGCGATCAAATGTCAAAGCGTTGCAAAGCCCACCGAAATCTCCGTTTCCCGCCGATTGCCGACCGTGCTGGAGGCAGGTCAACCTGAGCGCCGGCCCTCATCACACAAGTGCGATTGACAAGGCGAGTCGAGATATTTCAAACTTAAAATATTCAGATCGCTGAGGGGCGACGTCATGCGGGTCATCATTGTCGGCGGCGGTATCGGCGGGTTGACGCTGGCCTTGATGCTCCATGCCCGTGGCATCGGCGCGACCGTCTACGAGCAGTCCGGCGAGATCCGCGAGGTCGGCGTCGGCATCAATACCTTGCCGCATGCCATTCGCGAATTGGCCGAGCTCGGCCTTTTGCCCGCGCTCGACGAGGCCGGCATCCGCACGCGTGAACTGCACTACATGAATCGCTTCGGGCAGACGGTGTGGAGCGAGCCGCGCGGCCTGCATGCGGGCGCGCCGGTGCCGCAATTCTCGATCCATCGCGGCCGGCTCCAGTGCGTCATTCGCGATGCGGTGGCTGAGCGGCTGGGTCAGGATGCGATCCGCACCGGCCGCCGGCTGCAGGGCTTCATCCAGGACGAGGGCGGTGTCACCGCGCATTTCAGCGATACCCGCTTCGGCGGGGCCGGCGAGACCACGCGCGGCGATATTCTGATCGGCGCCGACGGCATTCACTCGGCCGTCCGTGCTCACTACTTCCCGAACCAGGGATCGCCGCGCTGGCAGGGCGTGCAGATGTGGCGCGGCGCCTGCGACTGGCCCGCCTTCCTCGATGGCGAGAGTATGATCATCGCTGGCGGCATGGCCGGCAAGCTGGTGCTCTATCCGATCGGACAGGGTGCGACGCCGCAGACGCGCCTCACCAATTGGGTCGTCAATATCCGCACCGGTGACCCCGAAAGGCCGCCGCCGAAGGAGGCCTGGTCGAAAGCCGGCCGGCTCGAGGACGTCCTGCCTTTCGCGCGGCGCTTCAGCGTGCCGGGCGTCGATATCCTGGCGCTGATCCAGGCTACCGGGACCTTTTGGGAATACCCGATGTGCGACCGCGACCCGCTGCCGCGCTGGACCCATGGCCGCGTCACGCTGCTTGGCGATGCCGCCCATCCGATGTACCCGGTCGGCTCGAACGGTGCCTCGCAGGCGATCCTCGACGCACGCTGCCTCGCCGACGGGCTGGCGAAAGCCGAGCATCCGCGCCAGGCGCTGGCGGCCTATGAGGCGCAGCGCCTGCCGGCGACGGCAGAGGTCGTGGCGATGAACCGTGTCGGCGGGCCGGAGCGGGTCATCGATGCTGTCGAGGCGCTGGCCCCGCAGGGCTTCGACGATGTCGAGAAGGTGCTGGACCACGCGTCGCGCGAGCAGATCGTCAAGGGCTATGCCGGCAAGGCGGGCTTCTCGGCCGAGCAGTTGGCGGGGCGGAAATAACGCACCAGCGGCGCCGTCATTTCGGAGCGCCGCAAAGCGGTGGCCTCAGAATCCGCGGACAAGACCGCTGCAGTCCCGTCATGGTCGGGCTTGTCCCGACCATCCACGTCTTCGTCGATCCAGTGCTGTGTTCAAGACATGGATGCTCGCCACAAGGGCGAGCATGACGGCTTGGTTCCGCAAGCAAGCGTTGGAGCGCCTTGCCCTCAACCCGCATCAGGCGGGGGCGGCAGGAAATCGACCTCGTGCTTGGCCGAGAGCGCGACGACATCGGCCGGCTTCTGCTCGGCCATGGAGTGCAGGCCCCAGAACAGGTCGTAGAGGCGGGCGGTCGGCGAGACCCAGAACAGGCACTTCACCGTCACGTCGCCCTTGTTGAACAGGCCGTGCGGGATGTTGCGCGGCAGCTTGATCAGGTCGCCGGCGGTGGCGAAGCTCTCCTTGCCGTCGAGCAGCAGGTCGAGCCGGCCCTCCAGCATGTAGATGAACTCGTCCTGCGTCGTGTGGATATGCGGCGGCACGAAGGTTCCGGGGGGGAGGGTCGCGTGCCAGGAGAAGCTCTCCTCCGTCAGCGTCTTCGGCACATAGGTCTGGCCGAGGATGCTCCAGGAGATACCTTCCAGGCCCTCATTGGCGCGCGTCACGCCGGCTGTCAGCGGATTCATCGTCTTGGCTCTCCTCATCTGCCGGCGCGCGGGCCGGATGGCGGTGGTGTGATCTGCTAGAAGTGGAGGAAGCGGTCCTTCACGGCGCTGTCGCTGCGCAGGTCTGTGCTGGAACCG
Source organism: Allobosea sp. FG18 (assembly GCF_057809495.1). Classification (NCBI taxonomy): domain Bacteria; kingdom Pseudomonadati; phylum Pseudomonadota; class Alphaproteobacteria; order Hyphomicrobiales; family Alloboseaceae; genus Allobosea; species Allobosea sp. FG18. The sequence goes on along the minus strand of NZ_JBMDKB010000026.1, from coordinate 46,711 downwards.
CGCCAGACGACGCGTCCTTTCTCCAGCACGACATGGCGGTCGGCGATCCGGACCAATGCGTCGACATTCTTGTCGATGACGAGGATCGATTCGCCCTCCGCCTTCAGGGCCGTCAGGCAGTTCCAGATCTCCTCGCGGATCAGGGGGGCGAGCCCCTCCGTCGCCTCGTCGAGGATGATCAGTTTCGGATTGGTCATCAGCGCCCGCCCGATCGCCAGCATCTGCTGCTCGCCGCCGGAGAGCTGGTTGCCGCGATTCTCCCGCCTTTCCTTGAGGCGCGGGAAGAAGGCGTAGATCCGTTCGAGGTCCCAGCGCTTCTTGCCGGAGCGGTCCGCCGCGGTGGCGATCAGGTTCTCCTCGACCGAGAGCGTCGGGAAGATCTGGCGGCCCTCCGGCACGAGGCCGATCCCGGCCTGCGCGATGCGGAAGGGCGCGGCGCCGGTGAGATCGCGCCCGCCGAAGGCGATCTTCCCCGCCTTTGCCGGCAGCAGGCCCATGATCGAGCGCACCGTCGTGGTCTTGCCCATGCCATTGCGGCCGAGCAGGGTCACGACCTCGCCTTCGCCCACAGTGAGGTCGACCCCGAACAGGATCTGCGCCTCGCCATAGCCGGCATCGAGCCCTTCGACGCTCAGCATGACGAGCGCTCCGCCTTTGTCATTCCGGGGCGCGCAGCGAACCCGGAACCCACGACTGGGTTCGACGCTTCTGCGGCAATGGGAAGGGCCCGCCCGGTCGTGGGTTCCGGGTTCTTCGCTGCGCGAAGCCCCGGAATGACAAGGGTGATGCAACGAGCCGCCATCTCATCCCTCCTCGCCGAGATAGGCCTGCCGTACCGCCGGATCGGCCCGGACCGCAGCCGGCGCGCCCGAAGCGATGACGCCGCCATAGACCAGCACGGTGACACGATCGGCCAGCGCGAAGACTGCGCTCATGTCGTGCTCGACCAGGAGCATGGCGAAGCGGCCTTTGAGGCTGTTCAGCAGCGCGATCAGGCGCTCGCCCTCCTCGTGGCCGACGCCGGCCAGGGGCTCGTCGAGCAGGATGAGCTTGGGCTGCAGGGTCAGCGCCATCGCGATTTCCAGCGCGCGCTTCTCGCCATGCGAGAGGCTGCCGGCCGGCGCATGGGCGCGCTCGGTCAGGCCGACCGCCTCCAGCGCCTCCCAGGCGGGCGCGTTGAGCGCCGCGTCGCTCGCGGCGTCACGGAACAGCGAGAGCGGATGGGCGCTATGTGCCTGCACGCCGAGAGCGACATTCTCCAGCGCCGAGAGCGAGGCGATGGTCGAGGTGATCTGGAAGGTGCGCGCGAGCCCGGCCCGTGCCCGCGCCTGCGGCGGCAGGCGGGTGATGTCCTGCCCGCCGAACAGGATCGCTCCGGAATCCGGCTTGAGCGTCCCGGAGATCTGGTGGACGAGCGTGGTCTTGCCGGCGCCGTTGGGACCGATCAGCGCGTGCAGTTCGCCCGGCGCGATGGTGAGGTCGACCCCATTGGTGACCTTGAGCGCGCCGAATGACTTGGCGAGGCCTTTGAGTGCGAGCGCCGGCTCAACCATCGCGGCGCCCTCTCAGCTTGTGGGCGAGGCCGGCGATGCCGCCATGGGTGAACAGCACGAAGAGCACGATCAACGGCCCGAAGATGACCTTCCAGTTCTGTGTCAGTGACGAGAGCACGTCCTCGGTGATCAGGAAGGCGAGGGCGCCGAGGATCGCGCCATAGAGCGAGCCGACGCCGCCGAGCACGACCATGAAGATCAGCTCACCGGAACGCGACCAGGACATATAGGCCGGACTGACGAAATCGGTTTGGTTAGCGAGGAGGAAGCCCGACAGGCCCGCCATCATGCCGCTGACCACATAGGCGCCGAGCCGGACACGGTTGACGTCATAGCCGGTGACGGTGACGCGCACGGCATTCTCCCGCGCCGCCCGTAGCACACGGCCGAAGCGCGAGGCGACGAGCCGTCGCGCCAGCCAGTAGCACACCGCGAGCGTGCCGAGCGCGGCATAGTAGAAGCCGGTCCGGTTGGCGAAGATCTCGCGTCCGAAGAGCGTGCTCTTTTCGTAGAGGGTCAGGCCGTCATCGCCGCCATAGGCCGAGAGCGCCTGCGCGAAGTAGAAAGCCATCTGCCCGAAGGCCAGCGTGATCATGATGAAGGCGACGCCGCGCGTCCGCAGCGAGACATAGCCGGTGACCGCCGCGAAGATGGCGCAGGCGAAGAGGATGATCGGCAGTGCCACCAGAATCTCGGTCTGGCCCTCGCTGATCAGGATACCTGTGCCATAGGCGCCGATGCCGATGAAGGCGGCATGGCCGAAGGAGACGAGGCCGCCGATACCGAGGACGAGGTCGAGCGAGAGCGCCGCGATCGCGAAGATCATCGCCCGCGTCACCAGCGTCAGCCAATGTCCGGGCAGGCCGAGCATGGAGGCGAGCGGCAACAGGGCCAGCAAGGCGAAGATGATGAGTGGCGCGAGCCGGCGCACTGTCGGCGCCGGAGGCCTCGCCGCGGCTGCGGCGGAATTCGGAGGAGCGCTCGCCATGCTCACGAGCGCCCCTTGGCGGGGAGCAGACCCTCCGGCCGGACGAACAGAACCGCCGCCATGACCAGATAGATCAGCATCGAGGAGAGCGCTGCGCCCGTCGCGCGCGCCGAGGCCGGCGCCATGAACAGGCGAAGCAGGTCGTTCATGAAGGACCGGCCGAGCGTATCGACGAGCCCGACGATCAGCGCCCCGACGAAGGCGCCGCGGATCGAGCCGATGCCGCCGACGACGATGACGACGAAGGCGAGGATCAGCACCGTGTCGCCCATGCCGGGCTCGACCGAGAGGATCGGCGCCGCCATGGCTCCGGCGAAACCGGCGAGCATGGTGCCGAAGGCGAAGACGATCATGAACAGCTTGCGGATATCGACACCCAGCGCCGAGACCATCGGCGCGTTCGAGGCGCCGGCCCGGAGCAGCATGCCGGTGCGGGTCTTCTCGACGACGAACCAGAGCAGCGCGCCGACGCCGAGCCCCGCTGCGATCAGGGCGAAGCGGTAGACGGGGTAGAGGATGCCGTCCATCAGCCGGACATTGCCGGAGAGGAATTCCGGCACCGGCACCGAGAGCGGCGCGGCGCCCCAGATCATCTTGACCGCCTGGTTGAGCAGCAGGATCAGCCCGAAGGTCGCCAGCACCTGATCGAGATGGTCGCGTTCATAGAGATGCCGGAAGACCAGGAATTCGAGGGCGAGCCCCAGCAGCAGCGCGGCGGCGAGCGCGAGCACCAGCCCCAGCAGGAACGAGCCGGTCAGGCTGACGAAGGTGACGGCGAGATAGGCGCCCAGCATGTACTGGACGCCGTGGGCTAGGTTGATGAAATCCATCACGCCGAAGACCAGCGTCAGCCCGGCCGCGACCAGGAACAGCAGGACGCCGAACTGGAGCCCGTTCAGGAGCTGGACGATCAGGAGGCTGAGGGTCATGGGATCGGTGGCTCGCTCTGCCGTCGCGATCAGGCTCGACCGTCATTCCGGGCGTAGCGAAGCGAAGGCCCGGAATCCATCATAGGGCGCACTCCTGTTGGGGCTTGCCCTTCGATGGATCCCGGATCAGCGCCGCTTCGCGGCTTGTCCGGGATGACGGCGGCGGATGTAGTGCCGAGGCACCCTTACTTCAGCGCGCAATCCTTGGCGTGCGGGTCGGCGTAGTCCGAAAACACCTTCTGGGCGATCTCGGTCTGGAACTTGCCGTCGGCGCGCTTGGCGACCTTGACGAGGTAGAAGTCCTGGATCGGGTAGCCGTTGGTGTTGAACTTGAACTTGCCGCGCAGCGAGGTGAAATCGGCCTTCTTGATCGCTTCGCGCAGCTTGTCGGGGTTGCCGGTGCCGCCCGCCGCCTTCACGGCGGAATCGATCAGCATGGCCGCGTCATAGGACTGCTGGGCATAGGAGCCGGGCACGATCTTGTAAGCGGCCTCATAGGCTTTGACGAAGTCCTTCGTCTGCGCGTTGTCCATGTTGGGCGCCCAGGTCATGCCGCCATAGAGGCCGACCGCGGCGTCCTGCTGCGCCGGCAGGGTCGATTCATCGACCGTGAAGGCGGAGAGGAACGGGATCTTGCCCTGCAGGCCGGCCTGCGACCACTGCTTGACGAAATTGACGCCGAGCCCGCCGGGCAGGAAGGCGAAGACGACATCGGGCTTGGACGAGGCGATCTTGGCGAGGTCGGCCGAGAAATCCATCGCGTTCAGCGGCGCATAGACCTCGTCGACGATCTCGCCCTTGAAGTAGCGCTTGAAGCCGGCGAGCGAGTCCTTACCCGCCTGATAGTTCGGCGCGATGATATAGGCCTTCTTGTAGTTCTGGTCCTGCGCGTATTTGCCGAGGACCTCGTGCACCTGGTCGTTCTGGTAGGAGGTGACGAAGAAGTTCTTGTTGCAGGCCTTGCCGGCCATGGTCGAGGGGCCGGCATTCGGGCTGATCAGGAAGGCGCCGGAATCGAGCACCGGCTTGGCGATCGCGCCGAGGATGTTGGAGAAGACCGGGCCGACGACGAAGGCCGGCTTCTCGCTCTCGACGAACGAGCGCACACGCTCGACCGCGACATCGGGCTTCAGCTCGTCGTCGATCACCGTGATCTTGACCGGCACGCCGCCGAGCTTGCCGCCGTTCTTGTCGACCGCGAGCTGGAAGCCGTCGCGGACCTGCTGCCCCAGCGAGGCGGCCGGGCCGGTCAGCACGCTGACCACGCCGATCTTGATCGGCTCCTGTGCCTGTGCGGACGCGATGGACAGCGCCAGCGCGCCGCAACCGAGTGCCAGACCGAACCTGAATGCCGTCATCGATGCTCTCCCGGGCGAAGTTGAAGCGCGGCCCCGTTCCCTTGGATTTCTTTGGCTCGCGCAGACCATAATGTTTCAAGCTTAAAATATCTGCAAGACGCAGTTTAAGGAAATTTCCCGGGCTCTCCAAGGCGGCGGCATCGGTGGCGCTCGCTGCCCGCACAAATGGCGTGTCGGCAAGGTATCGCCCGCCGGCGCGGGCAGGGCGGCGGCTGCGACCTACCCCTGCCGGGTGAGGCCCTGCGGCGAGGATTATTGCCGAAGAGCGAGGGCGACACCGCCGATGGTCAGCACGATCGCGAGCAATTCCCGAGCCCCCAGCGTTTCGCCCAGCAGAGGCACGGCGGTCAGCGTTCCCACCACGGGCACGATCAGCATGCTGGTTGCGGCAACCGCTGTCGGCAGGCGCCTGAGCGCGCCGAACCAGGTGAGATAGCAGAGCGCCATCGGGCCGATGGCCATGTAGGCCAACCCCATGGCTCCCTGCATCGACAGCGATGCGATATGCGGCTGCTCCAGCATGAGGCTCAATCCCACCATCGGCAGGCAGCCGAGGCCGACCTGCCAAGCGGCGACGGCCGGACCCGGCATGGCGAGGGGCTTCCTCGCCTTGACCGTGCCGAGGGCGAACAGAACGGCCGCCGCAAAGGCGAACAGCACGCCGGGAAGCTTGGCCGCCGAGAAGTCAGGCCCGCCCATCAGAACGACCATACCGGTGACGCTCAGGCCCAGCGCCACCAGGCTGCGCCGTGTCGGGCGGGCTCCGAGCAAGGGCCAGGCGAGCATCATCGCCCAGATCGGCATGGAATAGGCGATCAAGGCGCCCTCGGAGACCTTGAGCCAATTCAGCGCCAGCGCGGTGAAACCCATCCAGGCGAAGACGTTGATCGCAGCCGCCACGACGAGAGGCGCACGGGCTTCCCTTGGCACGGCAAGGCTGTCGCCGCGAGCGATTGCGAGCAGGGCGAGGCACAGCGCGCCGATGAGGCCGGCCGTCCCCCGCGCGAAGAGCGGCGGCCAGTCCTGCAGGACGAATTTCAGCACGGACCAGTTGAGGCCCCAACCCAGGGCCGTGACCATGAGGAGGAGTTTGCCGACCGTCTGACTGGCCGGCATGGGGGCGGAGCCTGTCACGGTCATGGCAAAAGCCTTACGCGCGATGTCCGGCCTTCAGCGCCTGGTCGAGATCGGCATAGAGGTCGTCGATATCCTCGATGCCGGTCGAGAGACGCAGCAGGTCGGTCGGGCAGGGCGAGCCGGCGCCCTCGATCGAGGCGCGATGCTCGATCAGGCTCTCGACGCCGCCGAGCGAGGTCGCCCTCTTGTACAGTTCGACATGAGCTGCCGTGGCAATGGCCGCCGCCTCGCCGCCGGTCACCTGCACCGACAGCATGAAGCCGAAGCCGTTCTCCATCTGCCGCGCCGCGATGTCGTGGCCGGGATGCTGCGGCAGGCCGGGATAGAGCACGCGGGCCACCAGCGGATGCGCCGAGAGTCGCTGCGCCAGCGCCATTGCAGACGCGGCCTGCCGCTCCTGCCGGACGTGCAAGGTACGCATGCCGCGCATCAGGAGATAGGCCTCGAACGGGCCGAGGATGCCGCCCTGGCCCTTGCGCACCGTCTTGATGCGGTTCCAGAACTCGTCGTCCTCGCGAGCGCAGAGCGCCCCCGCGACCACGTCGGAATGGCCGTTCAGAACCTTCGTCGCGGCATGCATGACGATATCGGCGCCGAGCGTCAGCGGGCGGGTATGGACCGGCGAGGCGCAGGTCGAATCGACGGCGAGCTTGGCGCCGGCTGCATGGGCAATCTCCGCAGCACCGGCAATGTCGGTGATCGTCCAGAGCGGGTTCGACGGCGTCTCGATCCAGACGAGCTTGGTCGCGCCCGGCTTCACCGCCGTCTTCAGCGCGGCGAGGTCGTCGGTCTCGACGAAATCGACCTTGATGCCCCAGCGCGTCGCCTCGGTGAGCAGCCAGGCCCTGAGCGCCCAGTACATCACCTTGGAAGCGACGACATGGTCGCCGGGCGAGAGCGCCTGGAACACGGCGGTGGCGGCTGCCATCCCCGAGCCGAACAGCAGCGCGCCGGCCTTGGCCTCCTCGAGCATGGCGAGCACGGCCTGCGCCTCATGCACCGTCTCGTTGTCCGGCCGGCCATAGATGAAGCCGGTCGAATAGCCGTTATCCTCGTCGCGGATATAGGTCGTCGAGATATGGATCGGCGGCACGACGCCCTTGGTGGTCGAGTCGATCTTGCCCATGGCCTGCGCGGCAAGGCTTCTCTTGGTCCACTTCGCCGCGTTCATGGTCTGCTTCCCCGATTCATGGCTGCCGACGAGTTCGGCGCGTTGACCAGATCATGCCGGCAAGCGCTTGGCGATAGTCGCCCATTTTTGCTATCGAGTGATCAAATTCGCCAATCGTAGAGTGCTTGATGGCTAAAGCAGTCGATCTCGACAAGTTCGATTACGCCCTGCTGAGAGAGGTGCAGGCCGATAATCAGACGCCCGCGCGGGTACTGGCCGAACGCGTCGGCCTGTCCCAGAGCGCCGTGCTGCGGCGGCTCCGGCGCCTGCGCGCCGAAAAGGTCATCACGGCCGATGTCTCGATCGTCAGCCCGGAAGTCATGGGCGTGCCGGTGACGGTGCATGTCACCGTCTCGATCATTCAGGGCTCGCGTACCTATGGCGATTTCGCCCGCAAGCTTCAGGCCCGGCCCGAGGTCAAGCAGGCCTCTTATGTGACGGGCGGCGCCGATTTCGTGCTCCACCTGCAGGTCGAGAGCATGGCCGCCTACGCCGCCTTCACCCGCGAAGTCTTCCATGACGATCCGAACGTCGCGGAGTACCATAGCTTTATCGCCATGCGGGAAGTCGTCGGCCGGGGCGCGCCATAGCGCTCTGCGCCGGGCGATGTGGACGCCGGCCTCGGCTGTGGCTATCCGCTCGAAGCTATGGTGGCGCCGCGAATGCCGGGAAGCGTTGCTCTCGGTCCAGCCTTCCTCTTCGAGGATATCGTCTGATGAAGCGTGAAGAAGCCCTGGAAACCGCCGCCGGCTTGCCTTCGAAGGGGTGGCTCAGGGAAACCCTTGTCCCCGGCTGGATCAGCCGTGCGGTCCGGCCCGGTCACGCGGGTTTCGTCGAACTCTTCGATCCGGCCGATCCGGATCGCGAACCCGGCCCGGTCAGGACGACGCTCGTCAGCGCCCGGCTGACCTATGTCTTCAGCCATGCCCATCTGCTCGATCCCCAGGGAGATGCGCTCGCGGCTGCCCGCCACGGCTTCGCCTTCCTGCGCGACACCTGTCGGGAGGGCGGTCGCGGACGCTTCCTTCATTCCGTCCACGAGGACGGCACACCGGTGGATGCCCGGACCGATCTCTACGACCTCGCCTTCGTCCTCTTTGCTATGGCCTGGTATTATCGCGCGACGCGGGACGATCAGGCGCTCGCGATCGCGAACGAGGTGATCGGCTTCATCGAAGGCGAGATGGCGCATCCGCAGGGCGGTTTCGCCGAGGATACGCTGGGAACGCTGCCGCGGCGGCAGAACCCCCATATGCATCTGCTTGAAGCCTTTCACGCACTGGCGGAGGCGACCGGTGAGCAACGCTGGCTCGACCATGCCAATGCCATCGTTCGGCTCGCGCGCCAGCATCTGGTCGATGCCGAGACCGATACGCTCGGCGAGTATTTCACCGACGACTGGAAACAGGCTCCCGGCGCGGCCGGCCTGGTCTGTGAGCCCGGCCATCACCTCGAATGGACCTGGCTGCTACTGCATCACTGGCGCCTGACGGGCGACACCGAAGCGCGCGATCTGGCGGAGCGGCTCTACGGCTTCGCGATCCGGCACGGCTTCGACGATGGCCAGGCAGGCCCGCTCGCCGCCTTCGACATGGTCGATCGCAGCGGCAATGTCACGGCGCCGACCAAGCTGCTCTGGCCTCAGACCGAGGCGATCAAGGCCTTCCTCGCCAGGATCGAGTTTCTGGGCGATGCCGATGCGGCCGCGCGTCTCGACAAGCATCTCGCCAGCCTGTTCCGCTGGTTCGTCGCGCCCGAGACGGGGCTTTGGTTCAACCAGCTCGCAAAGGACGGAACGCCCAGGCAGACGGTCATCCCGGTGCGGGTGCTCTACCATCTCCTGCTCGCCCTCGCGGAATGGGAGCGCGTCCGCGTGGGCTGACGAGGCTGTCCGCGTCCCCGGCCTGAAGCTTACGGCTCCGCGGCAGCGGTTTTCGCCGCCGGCGCGGCCTGCGCCAGGAAGAAGAACGCCAGCGCGGCGCACCAGACGATCAGGCCGAACACCGTGGCGCCGGCCAGCACCAACCCGAACCCGCCCTGCGCATGCAGCACGGCGAGCATCGGCACCACGAAGCCGCTCACCGTGAAACCGAGGAAATAGCGCACGCTGAAGGCCTTGGCGCGGTGCTGCGCCGGCACGTAGCGGGCGACCATCGCGTCGTTGACGACGACCTGCCCGTAGATCGCGGCCATGGTCATGACGAGGCCGATCAGCAGTGGCGCGCCGGACGTCGTCGCCGCGAGCGCGAGCCCGAGCGGCTGGAACAGCGCGAGCCCGACGAACAGGGTGGGCAGCGTGAAGCGGTCGACCAGCCGGCCCATCAGCCATTGCGTGGCCGCGCCGAAGACGAAGACCAGCGTCGCCAGCGAGCCGATCAGTGCCAGAGGCAGATCGAGGCCGAGCCGTTCGTCGATGACCTTCGGGAGCGCGATCGTGGTGATGTTGAAGGTCATGCCGCCCGCGATGATCGCGACGGCGAAGACGACGAGCAGCGCGACCGGCCGGTTGACCGGAATAAGCTCGGCCTTGCCGGCGCGGTTGGCGGACGGGTTTCCGTCGCCGGGCACGAGCGCGATGAAGGCGGCGCCGAGAACGAGGCAGACGAGGCCCGGCAGGATGAAGGCGAAGCGCCAGCCGAAATTCGCGGCGATGAGCGCGGTGACGCCAGCGGCCGAAGCGGCGCCGAGATTGCCCCAGACGGCGTTGACGCCGAGATCGCGTCCGAGCTGGCGGGCATGGCTGACCAGCATGGTCGAGCCGACCGGGTGATAGATCGCCGAGGCGACGCCGAGCACGAGCAACCAGCCGGCGAAGGCGGCGGGACGATCCGCGCTGGCGACGCCGAGGCAGGACAAGCCATAGCCGATGAAGAACACGGCGAGCATGTTGCGCCGGCCGAACCGGTCCGAGAGCCAGCCCATCGGCAGCGAGCACAGTCCGAAGGCGACGAAGGCGCCGGTGGCGAGGCCGATCAGCTCTGCGTAGCTGAGGTTCGTCTGCGCCGCGATGGCGATCACGGCGGTCGGGTAGATCAGCAGCACGAAATGATCGAGCGCATGGGCCGCGTTGACGAACAGAAGGGTGCGCTTCGACAGCGTCTCGGGGCTCATGGGCAATCTCGTCGCGATGATGGCCGATCCTAGCTTGACCCGCTAGGCCTGTCGGGTCGTTATTCGACGCGATCGGGCCAGAGAGTGCAGGCGATGCGCAGCGAGAGCGAAGCCTATCAGACGGTGCCGCGGGCCGTCGCCGTGATGCCGAAGAGCTACGAGGCCGGCGCGAGCACGGGCTGGCACAGCCACCCCCGTGCGCAACTGCTCTATGCCACCGCCGGCCTGACCCTGGTGCGGGCCGAGGACGGCACCTGGGTGCTGCCGGCTCGGCACGCGCTCTGGATTCCGCCGCGTCTCTCCCACGAAGTCAGGATGCACGGCGCGGTCTCGATGTGCTCGGCCTATATCGCGCCCGCGGCGGTCAGCGTCCTGCCGACAGGGTGCCGCGTGCTCGAGGTCTCGGCCTTGCTCGCGGCAACGCTGGAGGCGCTCTCGGCCGAGCCGCTGCTTTATGACGAGGCCGGGCGTGGCGGCCATCTCGCGGCGCTGATCCTCGACGAGATCGCGCGGGCGCCTGAAACCGCGCTGACGCTGCCTTTGCCGCGCGATCCACGCCTGCGGCGGATCTGTGATGCGCTGCTCAAGGATCCCGCGCTGGATATCGATCTCGACGGTTGGGCCGAGCATGCCGGTGCGAGCCGGCGCACACTGACGCGCGGCTTCCGGGCCGAGACCGGGATGAGCTTCGGTGACTGGCGCTCGCGCCTGCGCGTGCTCAGGGCCATGACAATGGCGAGTGACGGCGCATCACCGCACCAGATCGTCAGGGCGGTCGGCTATCAGGATCAACGTGCGCTGCGAACGGCAGCGCGACGCGTCCTCGGCCGGACTGACCTGTCCTGACGGGGGCAGGTCAGCGCGATTGCAGTGTCGGGTCGAGCCGGTCGCGAATCCAGTCGCCGACGATCGAGATCGACATCGTCGTCAGGAAGATCGCCATGCCCGGCAGGACCGCGATCCACCAGGCACTGGTCAGATAGGCGCGGCCGGCGCCCAGCATCTGGCCGAGGCTGGTCAGGGGCGGGCGGATGCCGAGCCCGAGGAAGCTGAGCGAGGTCTCCAGCAGGATCACCTGCGGGAAGTTCAGCGTGAACTGGACGATCAGCACGCTCAGGATGTTCGGCAGGACATGGCGGAGATAGACATGTCGGGCCGGCGCGCCCAGCGCCGTCACGGCCGTCGCATAGCCCTGCGTATTGGCGGCGATGACGACGCCGCGCGTCAGCCGCGCGAACACCTCCCAGCCATAGAAGCCCATGATCGCAACGAAGAGGAAGAAGCCGCCGCCGAACAGGGCGATCAGCGCCAGCGCGATCATCATGAAGGGCAGCGAGGCCTGCACGTCCGCCAGCATCATGATCGCCTCCTCGGTGAGCCCGCGGAAATGGGCGGCGATGAAGCCGAGCGTCGTGCCGATCAAGGCGCCGATCAGCGTCCCGCCGAGCGCAACGAGCACGCTGAAGCGGATCGCGTAGATCAGGCGGCTGAGGACATCGCGCCCGAGCTCGTCGGTCCCCAGCAGATGCTCCGGCAGGCCGCCGAGAAAGCTCGGCGGTTTCAGGCGCTTCAGCAGTGATTGCGTGCGGTAGTCGTAAGGCGCCAGCCAGTCGGCGAAGAGGAAGATCACGAGGATCAGGCCGAGCAGGACGAGGGCCATGACCACGAGCGCGGGATAGCGCGCCTCGGCCTGCACCGGCGCGTCGTCCTTCCGGCGGAAGAGTGTCGTGAGCGCCATCTCAGCTCTCCGAGCGGGCGGCGCGCATGCGCGGATCGATCAGCGCGTAGATCGCGTCGACGGCGAGATTGGCCAGCACCATCGTGATCGAGGTCATGATCAGGATCGCCTGCACCAGCGCGAAATCGCGGGAGGTCACGGCGTTGACCAAGAGCCGCCCGACGCCCGGCACCGCGAAGACGGTCTCGACGATGATCGAGCCGGCGACGAGATCGCCGAGCTTGAGGCCGATGATCGTGATGATCGGGATCGCCGCATTGGGCAGGGCATGCCAGAGCACGCGGCGCGGCCGGGGCACGCCCTTGGCCCGGGCGGCGACGACATATTGCTTGTTCAGGACCTCGAGCATGGCCGAGCGGGTGAAGCGGGCGAAGGTGCCGGCGAAATGCGTGCCCAGCGTGATCGCCGGCAGGATGAGATGCCAGATCGTCTGGTCGCCGGAACTCGGCAGCAGGCGCCAGTGCAGCGAGAACAGCAGGATCAGGAGGATGCCGAGGAAGAAATTCGGCAGGCTGAAGCCGAGCACCGCGAAGCTCATGACGAAGCGGTCGATCGGCCGATTGCGGTTGAGCGCCGCGACGATGCCAAGCCCGACGCCGAGCAGAAGGCCGAGAATGAAGGCGGTGAGCCCGAGCCTGAGCGTGCGCGGCAAAGCCGCGGCGATGAGTTCGATGGCAGGCCGCTGGTCGGAGAGCGAGAGCCCGAAATCGCCCTGCGCGATCCCGGCGACATAGGAGGCGTATTGCTGCCAGAGCGGCCGGTCGAGCCCGAATTTCTCACGGTAATGCGCGATGACTTCGGCGGGAGCCTGATCGCCGACCAGCGCCTCGATCGGATCGCCCGAGAGGTTGAGCGCGACGAAGGTGAGCGTCACGATCAGCCACACGGTCAGCAGACCGCGCGCGAGCTTCGTCAGGAAAAGCCTGCCGGGCATCACGAGGCCTTGCGGCTCTGCAAGCCCGTCAACAGGTCGGGATCGTTGAGCAACACCGCCTGCGGCGTATGCGCGAGGATGGCGCCGAGGCCGTCGCGATCGACATCGCCGACGATGCGACCGGTGCCGTTGCCGCCGGCCGTGACCCAGACGGGCACGCGACCCAGCAATCGCGCTGCCACCGGGCCGTCGAGGTTCCCCTCCCAGATGCGGAACGCACTTGCACCTGCGGCGGCGTAGTGATCCGGATTGGCCTTGTCGGGCAGGAAGGCGAGCATGCGGATGCCCGGCACCGTGAGGGTGGCATGCGCGACCTGAAGCACCTCCCGCGCGCCGATCCAGACCCGGTCGAGCACGCCGAGTTCCTTGATCACGCTAAGCACAGCGTCGATGATGGCGAGATTCCCGGTCTTGATGTCGATCAGCGCCTGGCGGTGCGGGCAGATCGCGGCGAGTGCCTCGGCCAGCGTCGTGAGCTGCACGCCACCGGAGCGGGCGATGGCCTCGAGGTCTTCATGAGACGTCTTCGCGATCGCGGCGTCGCGGCCGGCGATCCGGGTGAGATCGGGATCATGCGAGGCGATGACGACGCCATCGACGCTGAGCCGCGCATCGGTCTCGACGAGGTCGGCGCCGGACGCGATCGCAGCGCGATAGGCTTCCAGCGTGTTCTCGGGATAGCCGGCGGAATGGCCGCGATGGGCGATGACGAGCGGCCGGGTCATGACGCAACTCCCAGTTCACCAGCAAAATGGCAGCGGACGCTGCGGCCCTCGCCGAACGTGCGCAGGGCGGGCATCTCGGCCGAGCAGCGCGGGCGGGCATAAGGGCAGCGCGTGTGGAAATGGCAGCCGGCGGGCGGATTGGCCGGTGAGGGTGGATCGCCCGCGAGGCGCACGGGCCGGGCTCCGCGCGAGGCCGAGAGGTCCGGGATCGCGGCGAGCAGCGCCATCGTATAGGGGTGCATCGGCTGGCGGTAGACCGGGTCGGTCGGGCCTTCCTCGACGATCTGGCCGAGATACATCACGGCGATGCGATGCGAGAGCTTCTTCACCACGCGCAGGTCGTGCGAGATGAAGAGATAGGCGATGTCGAAGCGCTGCTGCAGCTCCTGCAAAAGCTCCGTCACCGTCGCCTGCACGGAGACGTCGAGCGCCGAGACCGGCTCGTCGCAGACGATCAGGCTGGGTTTCATTGCCAGCGCCCGCGCGATCACGACCCGCTGCGCCTGCCCGCCGCTTATCTGATGTGGGAAGCGGTCGGCCATCTCCGGCGCGAGCGCCACCGCCTGCATCAGGCGCAGGACTTCCGCATCGCGCCCGCTGCGCTCGCCGATCTCGTGCAGGTCGAGCGGCTCGCGGATCTGCCGGCCGATGCTGAGCCGCGGATCGAGCGCCGATTGCGGGTTCTGGAAGATCATCTGGATATCGCGGCGCTGCCGTTGCCAGTCCTTCGGCGTCAGGTTCGTGAGATCGCGGCCCTTGAACAGGATCTCGCCACCGCTCGGCCGTTCCAGCCCGACGATCATGCGGCCGGTGGTGGATTTCCCGCAGCCGGATTCGCCGACGAGGCCGAGCGTCTCGCCGATCCGCAAGGTCAGCGAGACATCCTCGACGGCGCGGATGGTCCGTTGCGTCCGCAGGAAGGAACGGCCGCCGCCGAAATGCCGGCGTAAGCCCGAGACGCGCAGCAGGGGGGCGGTCGCGGCGCTCATGATACGGCCCGCTCGCGATAGATCGGTGCGGCGACATCGAGGCGCGGCATCGCGGCGAGGAGCTCCTGAGTGTAGGGCGCTTCCGGCGCGTTCAGGAGGCGCTCGGCCGGGCCGGCCTCGACGACGCGGCCATGGCGCATCACCACGACATCATCCGCCATCTCCGCGACGACGCCGAGATCATGGGTGACGAACAGGATCGCCATGCCGAGCTCGGCCTTGAGCTGATTCAGGAGGTCGAGGATCTGCGCCTGGATGGTGACGTCGAGGGCGGTGGTCGGCTCGTCGGCGATCAGCAGGCGCGGCTCGCAGGCCAGCGCCATCGCGATCATCACGCGCTGCGCCATGCCGCCGGAGAACTGGTGGACGTAGGATGCCAGGCGCTGCTCGGGTTCGGGAATACCGACCAGACGCAGGAGTTCCAGCGCGCGGGCCTGCCGCTGCGGCTCGGAGAGCGTGGTGTGCAGACGCAAGGTCTCGCGCAATTGCGTGCCCACCGTATGCAGTGGGTTGAGCGAGCCCAGCGGGTCCTGGAACACCATGCCGATGCCGCGGCCGCGTACCGTTTCGAGTTCGGCCTCGCTGGCGGCGGCGAGGTCGCGCCCTTCGAACAGGACGCGACCGGCCGCCCGGCGCCCGTTCGCGGGCAGGAGGCCGAGCACCGCTTGGCAGGAAACGCTCTTGCCGCTGCCGCTCTCGCCGACGATGCAGGTCGTCGTGCCCGGCCGCACCGCGAAGGAGACCGCGTGCAGGATGTCGGCATAACCCTTCGCGGTGCGGAAGCCGACGGTCAGGCCCTCGACGGAGAGCAGCGCATCGCCGCTCCCCTCAGGCCCGGTCCTGCGCCCGCTCCCCGTCACTTCGCGGCCAGCGAGAAGTTCGAGGGGCGGAAGTCCATGTAGTACTGGCTATAGGGCGTCCAGTTGATGCCCTTCTTCACGCCATAGCCGGTGACGGGGTTGTAGAGCATCGTCATCGGCATATCGTCTTCGAAGGCAACGAGCAGCTTGGCGAAGGCCGCCCGGCGCTTGGCCTCGTCGGTCTCGTCGGTCAGTTCCTTGGCGGCCTCGTTGAAGGCCGCGCTCGCGCCATAGAGCTTCCAGGTCTTCTGGTTCTCGCTCGCGGGGCCCCAGAGCGTCAGGATCGCGCCGGAGGGATCGGGCACGCGATAGGTGTTCGACCAGGCGAAGACCTGGGCGCCCGGCTTGCGCACCTCCTTGAAGCTGTCGACGAAATCGATGCGGGCATTGATGCCGACGGCACGCCACATCTCCTGGATCACCTGCGCCGCCTCGACATTGTAGAGGTAGTAGTTCGGGATCAGCCGGTAGGAGATCTCCTGGCCCTTGTAGCTGCTCTCCGCGAGCAGCTTCTTGGCGAGCGCCGGATCATAGGCGTAGCCCTTGTTCTCCTTGACATAGATCGGCCCGAAGCTCGGGAGCTGGTGGCCATTGGGTGTATAGGTCTGGCCCTTCCAGAGCGCGTCGATCAGCGCCTTGCGGTCGATCGACAGGCTCATCGCGTGGCGCAGCTTCTTGTCGGAGAGCACGGGATCGCTGGTGTTGAACTGGAGGACATGGCTGTTCTCCAGCGGTTCGGTCTCCACCGAGACGTCGTTGTAGCGCTTCAAGCCATCCCACTGGTCCGGCGGCAATTCGACGGCGATGTCGAAATCACCCGCCACGAGACCGGCGACGCGCGCCGCGACCTCGGGTACCGAGCGGAAGGTGATGGACTTGGCCGCAGGCTGGCCGCCGAAATAGCGGTCAAAGGCCGCGAGCGTGATCCGGTCGTTCTTCTGGTAGTCGACGAAGCTGTAGGGACCGGTTCCGACCGGCTTCCAGCGTAGCGCCTTGGCGGCCTGGTCCATCCAGACCTTGGAATCGACGCCCTCCTTGCGGAAGGCGTTCCAGGGCTCGTCGCAGATCGTGAAGGACATGTAGCTCGACAGGCGGTGCTCCATGATCGGGTCATGCTGCGCCACGGTGATCCGCACGCTGAAGTCGTCGAGCTTCTCGACATTGGTGAAATTGCCGAAATAGACGCGGCCTTCCGGGTAATAAGCCTTCGGCCCCCAGAGCCGGTCGGGCGAGAAGGTCGCCAGCACGTCATTGGCGTCGAACGGGCTGCCGTCATGGCAGACGACGCCGCGGCGCAGCTTCAGGTCGAAGGTGGTCGGCGTCGTCCAGGACCAGCTCTCGGCGAGGCCGGGAACGAGATTGGCGCCGCCATCGGCTTTCGGCTTGGCGAAGTCGCGCCGGATCAGCGTATCGAAGATCGAGTAGTAGATGCGGGTATCGACATTGCCGGTATGCTCGCCGGGGTCGAGCGAGCGCGCCAGCTCGTTGACGGCGACAGTAAGAGCAGGACGCTCCTGCGCGATGGCGCTGGAGCCGGCTGCGATCGCAAGGCCTGCGGCGAGCGCGATGGCGTATGGCGTTTTGCGGGTGGTCGAATTGGTCATGTCATCCTCCCATCGGACAGGAATCGTTGGGTGTTCCGTCGCCCGTCTTTGCGGCGGCCCTAGCCGGGCTTGCCGCGAAACAGGCGTTGCAGGGTCTCGACCTTCGCCAGCGTTTCCAGCGAGCGGCCGTCATCGGTGCGCGACAGCTCCAGGATCAGCGTGTTGCAGATCGCCATCGGCACGGTCAGCGAATGGAATTCGCCCTGCTCGCCTCGGGCGGCGACGAGCTGAAGGTCGCAAGCCGGGACGCCGGTGCGCCGGTCGGTGATCAGGAGCGTCTTCGCTCCGATCTCGCGGGCGCAGGCGACGATGCGCGTCATCGCCGGGCTTTCGTGGCGGAAGATCAGCGCGATCACGACATCGCCAGCGGCCAGGCCGAGCAACTGGTCGGCCGCCTGCCAGTCGGCATGGGCGACGACCGTTGCGCGATAGCCGGAGCGGACGAGGCGTCGCACGAACAGATCGGCGAGGCTACTGGCATGACCCTCACCGGCGACGAGGATGCGCCCGGCCTGCCGCAGCATGTCGGCCGCAGCGACGATCTCGGCATCCGAGATTTGGCTGACAAGCGCGCCGAGCGCGCGGATTTCGCCCTCGACGACGGAGCCCAGCAAGGAATGGCCCTGCACCCGGTCGAGCCGGCGTCGCACCCGGACGGACGCGTCGAGGTCGGCGACGACGGTATCCTGCAAGGCGCCGCGCATCTCGCGATAGGAGGCGAAGCCGAGCTTGCGGGCGAGGCGGCCGGCGGTCGAGGCGTGCACGCCAGCCTGCTCGGCGACCTTGTGCGACGGCAGGAAGCTGCCCGCCGTGCGATTGGCCAGGAGAACCTCGACCAGCCGACGGTCTGACTCTGTCAGCTCGTCCCGGCGCGCCGCGATGATCTCCGTCAGGTTCATCGTCTCTCCCATGGCAGGCAAGGTAATGGAGTATTGCGGCGATCTGCAAGTTAAATTGCAGGCTCGTCTATCCGCAATTTATGTTGCATAAGCAGACATCTCCCCCTTTGGTTACAGAGATATGACGGACATCGCCTCGCATCGCGGCGGCGCCAAAATCTGGCCCGAGAACAGCCGCCTCGCCTTCCGCAATTCCGCGGTTCTCCCCGTGGATTTCATCGAATTCGATATCCATCGCAGCCGCGACGGCGTGCTGGTGGTTCATCACGATTCCCTGCTCGGCCGGACGGCGTCAGGCGAAGGCGCGGTCGGCGATATGGACTGGGCCGCGCTGCAGGCCGTGAAGCTGATCGGGGCCGATGGCGAGACCATCCCGAGTTTCGACGAGGTTCTGGACATCCTTGAGCCGAGCGGCATCAGGCTGCGCATCGAGCTGAAGACGCGGCAAGATGGCGCGCGCTATCCCGGTATCGAGGCGCAGGTCGTGGCGCGATTGCAGGAACGGCGCCTGCTCGACCGCACGACCTTCACCTCCTTCGATCTGCCGACGCTGACGGAACTCCTGCGCCTTGCGCCGACGGTGCCGACGATCTGGCTCATCGCCGACAAGCTGCTGGCTGTGCCCATGCGAGACCTGCGCGGGTTATGCCGTGAGGTGAGCGCGGCCGGCGTACCGGAGATTGCGATCCGCATCGCGCAGGCTCGCGATGGCGATGGCGAGATCTGCCGCAGCGAGGCTGTGAAGCTGGGCTATTACGGCGCCCATGACGAGCCGGCGATCCGGAAGGCCTTCGCGGATGGCGTCACCGCCTTCACGACCGACCGGCCGGATATCGCCATTGCCGTCCGCCGCGCGATCGGCGCTTCGGTCTGAGCTCAGGTGAATCCTGGAATACGGTTCCGGGCTCCGCCTGGCTCAAGCCGTGTTTCCAACAGGTCAGGCCGCCTTGGCGAGAAAATCCTCGGCGTAGTGGCAGGCGACTTTCCGGCCGTCGATCTCGCGCTTCTCCGGGCGCTCGACGCGGCAGCGATCGGTCACATGCGGGCAGCGGGTCGAGAACACGCAGCCCTTCGGCGGGTTGAGCGGGGAGGGCAGTTCGCCGCGCAGGATGATGCGCTCGCGCTTGCCGGCATCGACACGCGGCGTCGAGGCGAGCAGCGCCTGGGTATAGGGGTGGAGCGGCCGCGCGTAGATGCGCTCCTTCGGCCCGTGCTCGATGGCATTGCCGAGATACATCACCATCACGTCATGGGCGATGTGGCGGACGACGCTGAGGTCATGCGAGATGAAGAGATAGGCGAGCTTCAGCTCGTCCTGCAGGTCCGCCAGCAGGTTCAGCACCTGCGCCTGGATCGAGATGTCCAAGGCCGAGACCGGCTCGTCCGCCACCACGACCTTGGGCGAGAGGATCAGCGCACGCGCGATCGCGATGCGTTGGCGCTGCCCGCCCGAGAACATGTGCGGATAGCGGGCGTAATGCTCGGGGCGCAGGCCGACCTTGGCCATCATCGCGCGCGCCTTCTCGGTGCGCTCGGCAGGCGAAAGGTCGGTGTTGATCTTGAGCGGTTCCTCCAGGATCGTCCCGACCTTCTTGCGCGGGTTGAGCGATCCATAGGGGTTCTGGAAGACGAACTGCACCGTGCGGCGCAGCCGTCTGCGCTCGCTTGCCGGCGGCGAGACGGCATCGAGCCCGTCCAGCGTCAGGGCGCCCGACGTCGGCGTCTCGATCAGCGTCGCCATTCGGGCGAGCGTCGACTTTCCGCAGCCGGACTCGCCGACAACGGCGAGCGTGCGCCCGGCCTCGACCGCGAAGGAGACCTTGTTCACCGCCTGCAACTGCGCCGGGGCGCGGAAGAGACCCTGCTTGACCGGGTAGATCTGCGTCAGCTCGCGCGCTTCGATCACGGGGTTGGTCATCGCGCGGCCTCCTTCGCCTGGCCGGCTTCGTCGCGGGCGCGCGCGGCATCGCGCTGGGGATCGCCGAGCGGGTAGTGACAGCGCACGCGCCCGTCCGCCCAGTTGCGCAGCTCAGGCTGGATATTGCGCGAGTGCTCGGTCGCATAGGCGCAACGCGGGCTGAACAGGCAGCCCTTTGGCCGGTCGTTCAGGCCGGGCACCATGCCGGGAATGGTCGCCAGCCGCGTCGCATGCTCGCTGCGCTCCGGCAGGGCCGCGAGCAGGGCTTGGGAGTAGGGATGCTGCGGGTTGGCGAAGAGCGCGTCGACCTTGCGCTCCTCCATGATCTGCCCGGCATACATCACCATGATGCGCTGCGCGGTCTCGGCGACGACGCCCATGTTGTGGGTGATCAGGACGAGCGCCATGTTGCGCTCGCGCTGGAGCGACATCAGCAATTCGAGGATCTGCGCCTGGATGGTGACGTCGAGCGCGGTGGTCGGCTCGTCGGCGATCAGCAGGCGTGGATTGCAGGCGATCGCCATCGCGATCATCACGCGCTGGTTCATGCCGCCGGAGAGCTGGTGCGGGAAAGCCTTGAGGCGGCTCTCGGCGGCCGGGATACCGACCTGCTCCAAAAGCTCGATCGCCCGGTGCTTCGCGGCCTTGCGGTCCATGCCCTCGTGCTTCCTGAGGGTCTCGGCCAACTGGAAGCCGATGGTGAAGCAAGGGTTCAGGCTGGTGCTCGGCTCCTGGAAGATCATCGCCACGTCCTTGCCGGTGAGCTGGCGGCGCTCGCGCGCGGACATGGTCAGGAGGTCGCGGCCGTCGAAGCGCAGCTTGTCGGCGCGGACGCGGCCGGGATAGCCGACCAGACCCATCAGCGCGAGCATGGTCACGCTCTTGCCGGAGCCGGATTCGCCGACGACGCCGAGAACCTCGCCCTCGTCGAGGGTGAGGTCGATGCGGTCGACGGCGCGCAGTGTTCCCTGGGAGGTCGGGAATTCGACGCTGAGGTTTTCGATTTCGAGAAGGGGCATGGGATCAGCGCTTCAGCTTGGGGTCGAGCGCATCGCGCAGGCCGTCACCGAGAAGGTTGAAGGCGAGCACGGTGATGAGGATGGCGAGGCCCGGGAAGGTGACGACCCACCAGGCGCGCAGCACGAATTCGCGCGCATCGGCGAGCATCGTGCCCCATTCCGGTGTCGGAGGCTGGGCGCCCAACCCGAGGAAGCCGAGCGCGGCGGCATCGAGGATCGCGGTGGAGACGCCGAGCGTCGCCTGCACAATCAGCGGCGCGGCGCAGTTCGGGAGGATCTCGGAGAACATCAGGCGGATCGTCTGCGCGCCCGAGACCTGGGCGGCGACGACATAGTCCTTGCTCGCCTCGGCGATGACGGCGGCGCGGGTGATGCGGACATAGTGCGGCAGCACCACGATGGCCACCGCAAGCATCGCGTTCATCAGGCCGGGGCCGAGGATAGCGACGATGACGATGGCGAGCAGAAGGCTCGGCATCGTCATCAGGATGTCCATCAGGCGCATGATCGCGATATCGGCGAGGCCCTTGAAATAGCCGGCGATCAGCCCGAGCACGATGCCGACGACGATGGCGAGCGCGACGACGGCGATGCCGATTACCAGCGAGAGCCGGGCGCCATAGAGCAGGCGCGAGAGGATGTCGCGGCCGATCGCATCGGTGCCGAGCGGATAGGAGAGCGAGCCGCCTTCCTGCCAGAACGGCGGCTTCAGGAAGACCGTGTTGTTGGTCAGGTTCGGGTCATGCGGCGCGATCCACGGCGCGAACAGCGCGCAGAGCAGCACGAGGACGATGACGACGAGGCCGGCGACGGCGCCGCGATTGGCGCTGAAATAGGTCCAGAACTCGCGCAGCGGATGGGGCGGTGCGACGCTCGGCACGGCGGTCGGGGCTTGCAGGGTTTCGGTGCTCATGCGGCGAGGCTCCGATGGGAGCGAAGGGGAGATTGGCGGGTCATTTCGCGTGCCTGATGCGCGGGTTGATCAGGCCGTAGAGCAGGTCGACGAAGAGGTTGACGCTCATCACCACGACGCCGAGCAGCAATGTGCCGCCCTGCAGGACCGGATAGTCGCGCCGGCTGATCGCCTCGATCAGCCATTTGCCGACGCCGGGCCAGGAGAAGATCGTCTCGGTCAGGATCGCGCCGGTGAAGAGCGCGCCGACCTGCAGGCCGATGACGGTGACGATCGGGATCAGCGCGTTGCGAAGGGCATGCAGCGCGACGACTCGGATCGGCGCCATGCCCTTGGCGCGGGCGGTGCGGATGTAGTCCTCGCCCAGCACTTCCAGCATCGCCGAGCGGGTCATCCGGGCGATGACCGCGAGCGGCACGGTGCCGAGCACGATCGCAGGCAGGACGAGATGCGACAGCGCCGACCAGAAGGCGTCGATGTTCCCGGCCAGAAGGCTGTCGATGGTGAGGAAGCCGGTGACCGGCTCGATGAAATACTGCACCGCGATCCGGCCCGAGACCGGCGTGATGCCGAGCTGCACCGAGAACAGCAGGATCAGCAGCAGACCCCACCAGAAGATCGGCATCGAATAGCCGGTGAGCGAGATGCCCATCACGCCATGGTCGAAGATCGAGTTTCGCTTCACCGCGGCGATGATGCCGGCCGGAAGGCCGACGAGCAGCGCGATCAGGATGGCGCAGAGCGCGAGCTCGATCGTCGCCGGGAAGAGCTGGCCGAACTCGGTCAGGACGTTCTCTCGTGTGACGATCGACTTGCCGAGATCGCCTTGCACGACGCGCTCGATATATTTGCCGTACTGGACGAGCAGCGGTCGGTCGAGGCCGTATTCGGTCAGGAGCTGGGCATGGCGGGCGGCGTCGATGCCGCGTTCGCCGGCCATGGTCTCGATCGGATCGCCGGGGACGAGGCGCACGAGGAAGAAGGCCAGCAGCGTGATGCCGATGAAGGTCGGGATGACCAGGCTCAGCCGGGTGAAGATGAAGCGCAGCATGGTTCTGCCGATGTTTTTGGCCGGCGTGAAAGCGTTCGTCGCACGCCGGCAGGTCGTTTGGATTTATTGCAATGTCGAGCTGTAGCCCAGCGCAAACACCAAAAAGCGCTGGAGATCAAGGATATCGTCCGCGACATAGCGGATCGTGAAGGCATCCACCCGCTCCACGAGTTTCAGCATCACGAGATATTCGACCGGCTGGCGGAACAGGAAACCGACCTCGAGCGTGATCGGCCCGGCGATCCGGTAGGGCTTGATCGAAGCCCGCCGCGCGATGGCGCGTTTCACGCCGTCCGCGATCAGCTCGTAGGAGGCTTCCGGCATCAGCGTGCGCGCGGATTGGCGGCTATGTGCCCATTTCACCGTCACGCCCTCGATATCGGGCAGGAAGCCCTTGGTCTCGGCGATCGTGGCGTCGTCGCCGCTGACGAGCAGGACCGGCACGTCGAAATGCCCGGCGATGGCGGCGTTGATGCCGGCCTCCGGTACGGCAACGCCGTTGACCCGCACTTCCCGTAGCGTGGCGCCGCGGAAGGTATGGGCCAGCACACCTTCGGGATTGGTCGAGCCCGTGTGGTAGCCGATGAAGAGCGCGCCGTCATAGGCGCCGTGCTCGACGCCCTGCATCATCGAGAGCGGCCGCGGATGGGCGCGCACGAGCTGGACGTCCCGTGGCAGCCGCTCCAGCAGCAGGTTCTGCGCCCGGCCATGGCTGTCGGCGATGACGACCTCGCTGGCGCCGCTGTCATAGGCGGCGCGAGCGGCGGCGGTGACGCTGTCGGTCATCCAGACGCGCGCTGCCTGGTATTCGAAGCCCTCCACCAGGGTCTGGTCGCGGGTGACCACGCCGGCGATGCCTTCGATGTCAGCTGAAATATAGATGCGCATGGTGAGGGAACTCCGGGGAGGCCCTGTGCGGCCAGCATGACCGCGCAGGCAATCGACCGCGGCAGCGAGAGGCTGCCGCGGTGAGAGCGTGGGAGGATTACTTGGCGATGGAGACGCCGAAGAAGGGCTGTCCGCCGAAGAAGTGGATCTTGTAGTCCTTCACGTCCTTGCGCACCGGCGTGAAGGCCTGCGCATTGGCGAAGAGCAGGCCCGCGACATCCTGGTGGAACAGTTCCTGGAAGCGCTTGTAGAGCTTGGCGCGCTCGCCCTGGTCGGTGATCGTGCTGGCCTTGGCGAGCGCGTCCGAGGCTTCCTGGTTGCACCAGCGGGCGCGGTTGGCGCCGCTCTTCACACCCTCGCAGGTCCAGCCCGTCAGCAGGATCTGGCTCGGATCGGGATAGTCCCAGGTGTAGCCGAACATGCCGACCTCGTGGTCGCCGGCCCGGCCGCGCTTGAGATATTCGCCCCATTCGAAGGTCTGGATCGTCGCCTTGACGCCGATCTTGGCCCAGTCGGCCTGGATCAGCTCGGCCGCGCGCCGGCCGTTCGGCATATAAGCGCGCACCACCGGGATGGCCCAGAGCGTCGTCTCGAAGCCGTCCGCGAGGCCGGCTTCCTTGAGCAGGGCCTTGGCCTTCTCGGGGTCGTACGGCCGCGGCTTCAGGTCGGCGTCATGCGACCAGAGCGAGGGCGGCACCGCCGCGGCGGTGGGCTTGCCGGTGCCCTGATAGACGGCATCGATGATGGCGGGGATGTTGGTCGCATAGGCCAGGGCCTCGCGCACCCGCTTGTCGCCGAAGGGCTTCTTCTGCTGGTTGAAGGCGAGGAAGCTCTCATCGGCGATGGTGCCTTGCAGCAGGTTGATCGAGGCTTCCGCCTTCATCGCCGGCAGGTCGCCGGGATTGGGGTAGCGCGCGATCTGGCATTCGCCCGAGCGCACCTTGGCGAAGCGTACCGCGGCGTCGGGCGTGATCACGAAGATCAGGTCGTTGACGAGCGCCATGCGGTCGCGGTTGCCGATGGCCTTGGTCCAGTGGTCCGGCACCGCCTTGAAGCGGATCACGGCGTCCTTCTGGTAGGAGAGCAGCGAGAACGGCCCGGTGCCGATCGGCACAAAGTCGATCTGCTCGGGCGTGCCGGCCTTGAGCATGGCCGCGGCATATTCGGCCGAAAGGATCGACATCGGCTCGACCGAGAGCGCCGAGAGCAGCGGCGCGTTCGGCTTGCTCAGGGTCAACTTGACTGTGTAGTCGTCGACCTTCTCGAGCGCCTTGAAGCTCGGCTTCACGATCTCGGCGAAGAAGCTGAAATTGCCGCTACCGACCTTGTAGAACGGGTTGCTCTCGTCGAACATCCGTCCGAACGAGAAGATCACATCGTCGGCGTTGAAATCACGCGTCGGAGTGAAGTTCTTGCTGGCGTGCCATTTCACGCCCTTGCGCAGCTTGAAGGTGTAGGTCAGCGCGTCCTCGGAGATCGTCCAGGACTCGGCGAGGCTCGGGATGATCTCCGAGCCGCCGCGTTCCGTCGCCGTCAGCCGCTCATAGATCTGCGCGGCGACGTCATAGGCGGTGTTCTGGCCGCTGAACTGCGGATTCAGAAAGTCGGGACTGGCTTCGGAGCAGACGACGAGCGCCTGGGAGCTGGCGATGGCGGGCAGCAATAGGGCGCTGAGCCCCAACGTAAGCGCAAGGGAGCGGGCACGAACGGACATGGGCGGGGTTCTTTCGGCAGAAGCAGGGAGGGCGGATCGGGCGCGGGGCGTCGTGCCCCATCGTCTCCGCTTCCCGGAACGCGGCCCCGCCGGGGGCCGCGTCGTCTGGCATGCATCAGCCGCGCCAGGGCGTGGCGCGGCCGGCAATTCGGCTCACTTGCCGATGTCGACGCCGTAGAAGGTGTGGCGGCCGAACGGCGAGAGCTTGAAGTCCTTCACCTCCTTGCGGACCGGCTTGAGCTGCACGGCATGCGCGATGGTGAACCACGGCGACTGCTCCTTGAAGATCACCTGCGCCTGCCGGTAGAGCTTCTCGCGCTCGGCCTGGTCGGTTACCGTCTTCGCCTTCGCCACCAGCTCCTCGAAGGGCTGGTAGCAGAACTTGGCGACGTTCGAGCCATTCGTCTTGGCCGAGTCGCAACCCAGCAGCGTGTGCAGGAAGTTGTCCGGGTCGCCGTTGTCGCCGGTCCAGCCGAGCATGCCCGTCTGATGCTCGCCCGCCTGCATGCGCTTGCGGTACTCGCCCCATTCGAAGCTCTTGATCTCGGCCTTGACGCCGACCTTGGCTAGGTCCGCCTGCATCAGCTCGGCGATGCGCTTGGCGTTCGGGTTGTAGGGGCGCTGCACCGGCATGGCCCAGAGGTCGATCTCGAGGCCGTTCGGATAGCCGGCCTCGGCCAGCTCCTTCTTGGCCGCTTCCGGATCGAAGGGGTCGTCCTTGATCGTCTCGTTATAGGACCACATCGTCGGCGGGATCGGGTTCGTCGCCGCGACGCCGCTGGAGAGATAAACCGCGTCGATGATCGCCTTCTTGTTGATCGCCTTGTTGACGGCGCGGCGCACCTTGACGTCGTCGAAGGGCTTCTTGGTGGTGTTGTAGGCGAGATAGCCGATGTTCAGGCCGGGCTGCTCCAGGATCTCGACATTGGCGTCCTTGCGGATCGCCTCGAGATCGGCCGGGTTCGGGTAGGGCATGACATGGCATTCGCCCTTCTGGAGCTTGGCCCAGCGCACCGAGGCGTCCGGCGTGATCGCGAAGATCAGGTCGTCGATCTTGGCCTTGCCGGCCCAGTAATCGGGATTGGCCTTGTAGCGGATGATCGCGTCCTTCTGGTACTGCACCAGATAGAACGGGCCGGTGCCGACCGGGTCCTGATCGAGCTTCTCCGGCGTGCCCGCCTTCAGCATCGCATCGGCATATTCCTTCGACTGCACGCTGGCATACTGCATCGCGAGGTCGGCGAGGAACGGCGCTTCCGGCTGGTTCAGCGTGATCTTCACGGTGTAGTCATCGACCTTCTCGACCGATTTCAACAGCTTGGGCATGGCCATGTCGTTGAAATAGGAGTGGTTCGAGCTGGTCACCTTGAAGAACGGGTGGCTTTCCTTCCACTGCCGCTCGATCATAAAGATGATGTCGTCGGCGTTGAAGTTGCGGGTCGGCTTGAAGTTCTTGTTGGACTGCCACTTGACGTTCTTGCGCAGGTGGAAGGTGTAGGTCAGGCCATCGGCAGAGACGTCCCATTTCTCGGCGAGCGCCGGCTGGACCTTGGTGCCGCCCCGCTCGAACTGGACGATCGTGTCATAGATCTGGGTGTTCGCATCGAAGGACGTGCCGGTGGTGTTGACGCTCGGCGCGAAGTTCTCGGGGCTGCCCTCCGAGCAATAGACCAGGGTCTTGGCCATCAGCGGCTGCGCCGCCATCAGCGCGGAGGCCGACAGCGTCGCCAAAAGAATTTTCTTCATGGATGTCTCCTTGAACGCCTCTCCGCCCTGTCCGGGCGGTGAACGGCCCCGTTGTATCGGAAGCTCCTGGGGCGAAAGTCCCCGGGCCGCCTTGTCTACAGCTTATTAAAAGAACGGGGGCGCGGATAGCTGTCTCGGAGGGCGCGAAGGCCAGCTCCGGGGAGAGGGTAAACGGTCGTGCGGGAACGGCTTCCGGCTGGAGCGAGGGGGCTTTTGCCGGCCGCCGTGAGCTTGTTCGAAAGTCTATGGGCTCCAGCAGGGCCCGCGGTTCCCGGACGGGCGCTCAGAGCACCTCGCGGACCCGCACCAGCGTCGTGTCCATATGGCGGCCGATCGCCTCGGCGAGGGCGTCGCCGTCGCGCTTCAGCAGGGCTGCCATCATGTCCTCGTGTTCGGCGACCGCGCCTGCCCATTTCTCCGGGCCTTCATTGCCGACGAAGCGCAGGCGCTTGATCCGGGCCTGCAGGGTGGTGTGCATCTCGGCCAGCACCGCATTGCCGGATGCCGCGACGATGGCGCTGTGGATCGCCTGGTTCAGCTTGAAATAGTCGAGCCGCTCGCGCGTCGCATAGAGTGCGAGCATGTCCTCATGCAGCTTGTGGATCGCCGCGATCGTGGCGTCGCTGGCTTGTGCGCAGGCGATCCGGCCGCCGAGCTGCTCCAGGCTCTTGATGACCTCGAGGATATCGGCGAGATCGCGCGCCGTGAACTTCCGGACGATCGCGCCCTTGGCCGGCAGGATCTCGACGAGCCCCTCGCTGGCGAGCGTCTTGATGGCCTCGCGCAGCGGTGTCCGCGAGACGCCGAGCTGGGCGCCGACCTGGCCCTCGTTGATGCGCTGGCCCGGTTCGAGCCGCCCTTCGATGATCATGTCGCGCACGCGCTCCAGCACCTCGTCATGGAGGGTGCGGCGCGTGATCGGGATATAGTCGGCCGCCGTCTCGCTCATCGTTGCTCCCGTGTTCCCGGCCTCTCCGTTACGGCATGCGGATTCCGCGCTGTCAAACGGACGCGCCGTTGTCGGCCGCGAAGAGCGCATCCTGCCGCCGGCGCATCGCCAGCAGGCCGGAATCGGCGGCGATCTCGACATCGCCGAGGCGGATCGCCTCGCCGGCCCTGACCGGACGGACGAGCGTCCGGTTGGCGACCAGATAGAACGGGGCAGGGCGCTCGGTCGCGAGCGCCGCCGCGGGCCTCACCTCCGCGCCGACATTCTCGATGCTGTGATGGTGCCCGCCCATCGTGAGCACCGCCCCGGCGGCGAGGTCGCGCTGCGCGACCGCGACGAGGTCCTGCCTTGGTCGGTAGTCGTCGCCATAGCCGGAGCGGCCGAGCCCGGCCGCGTCGAGGATCGAGGTCGCGACCTCGACGCCTAGCAGGTGGCGCGGCAGGTAGAGCGCGGCAGTTTTGCCGCTGCGGCTGACGACATGGCCCTTGCCGGCCAGCATCTCCCAGGTCTCGTCATTGTCGCAGCGCACGACGATGAAGACGCCGCCGGCGAAGCTGGCCTCCTCCGCGAGCCGCAGATGGTGGAACACGTCGATCCGGCGCGTGCCGCCCATCAATCCGCCTTCGCTGCGCTCGGCAAAGAGATCGGCCAATTCGGGCACGCGGGCCGGGGGCGCATGGAAGCCGGCGGCATCGGCCGAGAAATCCAGGGCATTGGCGACGAGCGTCATCTCGCAGAGATCGGGCACGGCCCTCAAGGGGAAAGCCTCGCCGAGGATGCGCGCGCGCTCGGCCGCGTTGGCGACGATGGAGCGTGAGCCCGGTAGCCAGTGCTCGCGCAGCGCCGGCAGCGAACGGGTCACGCCATTGCAGGTGACGTTGCCGGTCGCGGCATCCAGCACGAAATCGTATTCGCTCGACTTGCCGGCCGCGATGATCTCGAGGCCGATGACCTCGGCCCAGCTCGCGAGCGCGATCAGCAGGCTCGGCTGATCCCCATCCACTGGCGTCACCACGACGCCCTTGTCGCGCGCGAGCCGTGCCAGCCCCGGACCGACGACGCTGTCGGCTTCCTTCGAGACCAGCGCGACATGGCGGCTCGCATCGATTGCGGCGAGGCTGTGCCGCGTCGCGGCTTCCGGGCTCCCGGTGGCCTCGACGAGTAGCACGAAGGGCAGTTCCATCACGACATCGAGGCTTGCCGCGGCGATGCAGCGCCCGGCATTCCACGCGGCCTTTGCCTCGGCCCCGGTCGAGCACAGCGCGATCTCGTGAGGCTCGAAACCAGCCGCAGCGAAAGCCTTGCCGGCGGCTTCGGCCGTGACGTCGACTGCTATGCGCGCATTGACCAGCCGCGTCCGGCGCGACTGCGCGAGATAGCTGCGCCCAAAGCTGCCGCTGCCGACGAGGCAGGTTTCGACCGGCTCCGCGATCCCGGCGTAATGCGCATGAAAATTCATTCGGCTCTCCTCCGGCGCAGCCCGATCCGCAGCTCGCGCCTGCCGAATGAGTACATCGGTTTTGATATGCTGCATACAGCATACTTGAGCCATTGAGCTGCCTGTGTTAGCCAAAGGGCCAGAAGAGCGGACAGGCAGCGGAGCGGCGGCCATGAATGAGCGGAAGAATGACGCCTTGCCGGTGATTGCCGTGGCGATGGGCGATCCCTCCGGCATCAGCCCCGAACTGACGGCCCGCATCCTATCGGAGGCCGATCTGCGTGGCGCGGCCCGCTATGTCGTCTTCGGCGACAAGCGCCTGCTCGATCTCGGCATCAAGGACGGTGGCGTCGATCCGCAGGTCCAGGTCGTGAAGGGCGGCGACGCGCTGCCGCTCGGTGACCGGCCCGTCTTCGTCGATCTCGCCAACCACGACCCCGCCGATCTCAAGCGCGGCACGGCGACGCTGGCCGGCGGCAAGGCTGCGACCGAGAATTTTCGCCGCGCGCTGCAATTCGCGGCGTCAGGCAAGGCCGATGCGGTGTTCTTCACGCCCTTCAACAAGGCGGCGATGCGCTTCGCCTATCCCGGTTATGACGACGAGATTCGGTTCGTGCGCGACGCGATCGGCTTCGAGGGCGCGGCGAGCGAGTTCAATATCCTCGACAAGCTCTGGAACGCCCGCGTCACCTCGCACATCCCGCTGTCGGAAGTGGCGCAGAACATCACGCAGGAGCGCATCCTGCGGGCGCTGACGCTGGCCGATGCCAATCTGCGCGCCGCCGGCTTCAACCCGCCGCGCATCGCGGTCGCGGGCATCAATCCCCATGCCGGCGACGGCGGCAATTTCGGCCGCGACGAGATCGAGACGATCGAGCCGGCGGTGAAGGCGGCCAAGGCCAAGGGCTTCACGGTCGAAGGGCCGTTCCCGTCGGATACCGTCTTCCTGCGGGCGAAGAATGGCGATTTCGACGCCGTGCTGACGATGTATCATGACCAGGGTCAGATCGCGATGAAGCTGATCGGCTTCGACCGTGGCGTCACCCTGATCGGCGGCTTCCCCTTCCCGATCTGCACGCCGGCCCATGGCACGGCTTATGAGATCGCCGGCAAGGGCATCGCCAATCTCGGCGCGACGCGGGCCGCGCTCGCGCTCGCCATCAAGATGGCCCGGGACGGAAAGGGCAAGACCCGCGCCGCCGCCTGACATTCAACGTTTTTGACAAAGCCGCCGGCAAGAGCGGCCTCGCGCAATCAGAACCCAGGGAGAGAAACCATGAAGACTATTGCCATTTCGGCTGTATTCGCCGGCGCGCTCACGCTTGGCGGCATCGGTGCTGCACAGGCCTGGGAGCCGACCAAGCCGATCGAGTTCGTCGTGACCTCGGGCGCCGGCGGCGGCACCGACAATTTCGCCCGCATCATTCAGTCGATCATCACCAAGCACAAGTTCACCGAGCAGCCGATCGTGGTGGTGAACAAGGGCGGCGGCTCCGGCGCCGAAGGCTATGTCTATGGCAAGGGCGCCAAGGGCGATCCGAACCGCGTCATTTTCGGCACCAACAACGCCTATCTGCTGCCTTACGTCGCCAAGCTCGGCTACAAGGTCTCGGATCTGACCCCGGTCGCAGCGCTGGCGCTCGACGAGTTCCTGCTCTGGGTCAAGGGCGATGCGCCCTATGCCGACGCCAAGAGCTATCTCGAGGCGGTCAAGGCCAAGCCGATGGGCTTCAAGATGGGCGGCAGCCAGTCGAAGGACACTGATCAGACGCTGACCTCGATGATCCAGGACGCCACCGGCGTGAAGTGGATCTACGTGCCGTTCCAGGGCGGCAGCGCCGCGGCGGTGCAGCTCGCCGGCGGCCATATCGACTCCAACACCAACAACCCCAACGAGAATATCGGCCAGTGGAAGGCCGGGCAGGTGAAGCCGCTCTGCGTCTTCTCGCCGGCCCGCCTCGCCAAGGGCGAGCCCGTCTTCGAGGGCAAGGGCTGGGGCGATATCCCGACCTGCAAGGAAGCCGGCCTGCCGCTGGAGACCTTCCAGATGCCGCGTACCGTCTGGCTGCCGGCCGACGTCCCGGCTGATGCCGTGACCTATTACGCCGGCCTGCTCGAGAAGGTCTCCAAGACCCCGGAATGGCTGGAATTCGTGACGCGCACTGCCCAGACCGCCAAGTTCATGAAGGGCAAGGAGCTCGCTGATTTCGTCGCCAAGGACGAGGCGGCGAACAAGAAGGTCTTCGAGAACGAAGGCTGGGTCGCGAAGTAAGGTGGGATCGGCGCACGCCGATTTACCTCGTAAACACGCGGTCATCCCGGGCTTGACCCGGGATCCATGCCGGAACCTCGACCGGGTACGCTCAGGCATGGATCCCGGATCTCCGCTTCGCTCCGTCCGGGATGACCCGCTTCTTCTTTCAGCCGTGCCTTCCCGCCGCTCCCGCAAGGAGGAACCCACTGCATGGTCACCCGCTTCTGGGCCGAGATCGGGACCGCGATCCTGACGCTCGTCTTCGGGCTCGTCATCGTGAAGGGCTCGCTCGAATTCGGCATCGGCTGGGATACGTCCGGTCCGCAGCCCGGCGCCTTTCCCTTCTACGCGGGCGCGCTGATCGCGCTGGCGAGCCTCGGCACGATCGCTGTGACGCTCGGTCAACGCATCTCCGGAAAGGCCGTGCTCGCCGAGGCGTTCCTCGACGCCGAGCGCGGCAAGCGGGTGCTGTCCTTCCTGCTGCCGCTCGTCGCCTTCGTCGTGGTGAGCGCGACGCTCGGCATGTATGTCGCGACGATCCTCTATCTCGTCTTCGCGATGCGCTTCCAGGGGCGGTATGGCTGGCTGCAGAGCCTCGCCACCGCCTTCGTGACGGCGGCGTTCTTCTATTTCGCGCTCGAGAAATTCTTCCAGATCGGCCTGCTCAAGGGCCCGATCGAGCCGCTCATCGGCCTCTGAGACGGCGGGGATATCAGCATGGACAACATCGCCAACCTGATGCACGGCTTCTCGGTCGCGCTCACCACGCACCATGTCCTGCTGATGATGGCGGGCGTCCTCCTCGGCGTGCTCGTCGGCGTCCTGCCGGGGCTCGGCGCGCCGAACGGCGTCTCGCTCTTGCTGCCGCTGACCTTCTCGATGGACCCGGTCTCGGCGATCATCCTGCTGACCTCGCTTTACTGGGGCGCGCTCTTCGGCGGCTCGACCACCTCGATCCTGTTCAACATCCCCGGCGAGCCCTCATCGGTCGCGACCACCTTCGACGGCCACCCGATGGCCAAGCAGGGCAAGGCGACCGAGGCGCTCTCCTTCGCCTTCCTCTCGGCCGGCTTCGGCGCGCTCGCCGGCGTCATCCTGATCACGCTGCTCTCCGGCTGGGTCGCGAAATTCGCGCTGCGCTTCTCCTCGCCTGAATATTTCGCCGTCTATTTCATGACCTTCGCGAGCTTCATCGGGCTCGGTGGCGCCTCGCCCTTCAAGACCGTCGTCTCGATGGCGATCGGCTTCGCGCTCGCGACGATCGGCATGGATTCGGTCTCCGGCAATGTCCGCCTGACCTTCGAGTTCGACGTGCTGCTCGCCGGCGTCAGCTTCCTGATCGCCGTCATCGGCCTGTTCGGCATCGGCGAATTGCTGCTGACGATGGAGGAGGGGCTGAAATTCGAGGGCGTCGCCGCCAAGGTCCGCGTCGGCGATGTGTTGCGCACTGCCGCCAAGCTGCCGCGCTATTGGCTCGCCCTGCTGCGCTCCTCGCTGATTGGCATCTGGATGGGCATCACGCCGGGCGGGCCGACGGCGGCCTCCTTCATGAGCTATGCCATGGCCAAGCGCTCCTCGCGTCACCCCGCCAAGTTCGGCAAGGGCGAACCCGAGGGCGTGATCGCGCCCGAGACCGCCGACCACGCAGCCGGCTCCGCTGCCATGCTGCCGATGCTCGCGCTCGGCATTCCCGGCTCGGCGACGGCTGCGGTGATGATGGGCGGCCTGATGATCTGGGGCCTCAATCCCGGCCCGACGCTCTTTACCGACCGGCCGGATTTCGTCTGGGGCCTGATCGCCTCGATGTATCTCGGCAATCTCGTCGCGGTCGTGGTCGTGCTGGCGACGGTGCCGCTCTTCGCCTCGATCCTGCGCATTCCCTTCTCGATCATCGGGCCGATCATCGTGGTGATCTGCTTCATCGGCGCCTTCACCGCCGCGAGCAAGGAGTTCGACATCTGGCTCGCCCTGATCTTCGGCCTCGTCGGCTATCTCTTCAAGAAGCTCGACTACCCGATCGCGCCGCTCGTGCTCGCCATGGTGATCGGCGACAAGGCCGAGGACGCCTTCCGCCAGTCGATGATCTTCAGCCAGGGCTCGCTCTCGATCTTCTGGTCGAACCCGCTGGTCTCGACGCTGATGACGATCGGCCTCGCGCTGCTGGTCATGCCGGTCCTTGGTTCGATCGCGCGCCGCTTGCGCGGCACGAAGGCTGCTAGCGCCGTCTGAATCCCTTCCTGTCCGCACCGACGAGATGACGCCATGACCGAATCCTACAAGGGCATCCTGCCGATCGCGCCGACCATCTTCCACGAGAATGGCGACCTCGATGTCGAGGGCAACAAGCGCGTCATGGACCTGATGGTCGACCAGGGTGTCGACGGCATCTGCATCCTCGCCAATTTCTCGGAGCAGTTCCTGCTCACCGATGAGGAGCGCGAGCAGGTGATGCGCCTCTCTTTGGAGCAGGTCGCGGGCCGGGTGCCGGTCATCGTCACCACCTCGCATTTCTCGACGCGTATCGCGGCTGCCCGCGCCAAGGCGGCGGCCGATGCCGGCGCCAAGATGCTGATGATGATGCCGCCCTATCACGGCGCGCTGCTCAAGGCCGACGAGCAAGGCATGATCGAGCATTTCAAGGCTGTTGCGGACGCCTGCGGCTTGCCCGTCATTCTGCAGGACGCGCCGCTCTCGGGCGTGACCATGACCGTGCCCTTCATGATCCGGCTGGCGAAGGAGGTGCCGCTCGTCCGCTATTTCAAGATCGAGGTGCCCGGCACGGCGAACAAGCTGCGCGCGCTGATCGAGGCCGGCGGCGATGCGGTCGTCGGCCCCTTCGACGGCGAGGAGGCGATCACGCTGATGGCCGATCTCGACGCGGGCGCGACCGGCACCATGACCTCGGCGATGATCCCCGACATGATCAAGCCGATCCTCGCTGCTCACGCCGCCGGCGACCGCAAGCAGGCGGCGGCGCTCTATGCCCGGGTCCTGCCGATCATCAATTACGAGAACCGCCAATGCGGCCTGCGCTCGGCCAAGGCGGTGATGAAGGAAGGCGGCGTGATCCGGTCGGAGGCCGTGCGCCATCCCTTGACGCCGCTGCATCCGAAGACCCGCGAGGGCCTGATCGAGCTGGCGCGCGAGCTCGATCCGCTGGCGCTGCGCTGGGGCAAATAGGCGAATATTCGCCAGGCAAGAGCGGGTTGCGCATTTCGCGCCCCGCACAGCCTTTACAAAACGGGTCGGATCGCGGGAACTTCTCCGCCGCCTGCCGGTCGGCGGGAGCCACGGACGTCGGAAGGTGAACGCATGCCCAGTCTGAAGCCGGAAACCCGCGAGAAGCTGCGCACGGTCTCCGTCGCCACGCTCTGCACCGCCCTGTTCAAGCGCGGCCTGCGCAACCAGTTCATCCAGGATGTCCGCCCGCTCAATCCCGGTGCCGGCACCATGGTCGGCGAGGCCTTCACGCTCCGCTACATCCCGGCGCGCGAGGACCTGAACCAGCTCTCCGTCTTTCAGGACCGGGCCCATCCGCAGCGCAAGGCGGTCGAGGACTGCCCGCCCGGCGCCGTGATGGTGATCGACAGCCGCAAGGACCCGCGCGCCGCCTCGGCCGGCGGCATCCTCGTTTCGCGCCTGATGAAGCGCGGCGTCGCCGGTGTCGTCACCGATGGCGGCTTCCGCGACTCCTACGAGATCGCGGGATTGCCTTTCCCGACCTATCACAACCGGCCGTCTTCCCCGACCAACCTGACCCTGCACCAGGCGATCGACATCAACGTGCCGATCGGTTGCGGCGATGTCGCGGTGTTTCCGGGCGATGTCGTGGTCGGCGATGCCGAGGGCGTCATCGTCATCCCCGCCCATCTCGCCGACGAGGTTGCGACTGAGGCCGTCGAGATGACCGCCTTCGAGGATTTCGTCACCGAGGAAGTGCTGAAGGGCCGCTCGATCCTCGGCCTCTACCCGGCGACGGAGGAGCAGACCAAGGTCGATTTCGCGGCCTGGCGGAAGGCCAACGGCCGCTGATCCGGACCGGTGTCCGGTTTGAGGTAGGTCAATTGGGGGGCGTCGGCGCCAGTTGTGCCCGGCCCAGCACCATCATCCGGTCGACCTGGAAGCCCGAACGCTGGAGCGCGTCATGGTCCTGCGGCCAGGCGGCGGAGCGCTCCAGCGAGATCGCGATCCGGGGCAGGTCGAGCTCGACCGCAAGCTGGTTGGCGAAGCGCAGCAGCGCATTCACCAGATAGGTGCCCGGCAGCCGGAGCATCGCGAGCTCCGATATCTCCAATGCTGCGCTTCCGGAGATCGTCTGCGCGACGCGGAAGGTGAAGACGGCATGCGGCATGGCGCGCGCATCGCGCAGCGCGAAGACGCCGCGTGGCCTGGCGCCGTCCTGTGAATTGTCGCGCACGAATTCGGCCCAGCCCTCCGGCGTCACCTCCGGATGCAGCATGGCGACGAGGTTGAAGACCGTGTCGGCGCCGGCCGGCGCGATGCGCGCGACCTCGAAGATATCATCGCCAGTCACGAACACTCTCCGGAATTGGGAAGACGCACCGTGATTGCGCGGCTAGTGAAGGCGCATTGATCTGGATCAAATCAGCTGCCTGCGACTGGAAGCGCGCTTTGTTGGCTTGAATCCATGCGGTATGGTCCGCCGATGACTTGGAAGGTGCGATCGTGAACTGTCACCCCACGGGCTGCAGTGCCTCAACCTGTAGCGATGGCGGCTGCCGTAGCTGCATGGTGCGTCTGGTCAGCGTCTGCGCGTCTCTGACGGATGACGAACTGGCGCTGCTGGAATCGCTCGCGCATCCCACACGTTTCGCCTCGGGCGAGACGCTGTTCACGCAAGGGCGCGAGGCGCATTCGGTCTACAATGTCACGGCTGGCGTCGTGCGTCTCTACAAGCTCTTGTCCGATGGCCGTCGTCAGGTGGTGGGCTTCGCGTTGCCGGGCGATTTCCTTGGGCTTGCCATGCGCGATGCCTACGGCTTCTCGGCCGATGCCATCGGCGAGGTCGCGGTCTGCGCCTTCTCGCGCGGCGCCTATACGGCGCTGGTCGATGCCAAGCCGCATCTGCTGAAGCGTCTGCACGAGTTCGCCACTCACGAGCTGACGCTCGCCCATGAGCAGATGATGCTGCTGGGTCGGCGGACGGCCGAGGAGAAGCTGATCTGCTTCCTGCTCGGCATGCAGCAGCGCTGGGCCCGGCTCGGCAAGCCCTCGGTCACGGTGCCCTTGCCGATGACCCGGCAGGATATCGCCGATTTCCTCGGCCTGACCATCGAGACCGTCAGCCGCACCTTCACCCGTCTCGCCAAGGACAAGACGATCCTGATCGTTCCCGGCGGCGTGCGCGTGATGAATGCCGAGCGGATGAGCGCCGTCGCGGCCTGAGCCTGCGCTGCCGCGCCGCACCCCGCGCGGCGCCGCCCTTGACCTGAATCAACGCCCTGCCTTCTCCCTCTCGCTAAGCCTTCCGCGAAGGGCGCGCTCATGCGCCGGAGACGAAGCGGGAGTCGGATGTGACGGCAACGGCAAGCCCTGTCAGGCAGGCAACTGTCGGCGAAATGATCGGGATGCTGATCGCGGCGGCCTGCGTGCTGCCGCTGATCGTGATCGCGGCGCTGACCGAGAGCTCCGGCTACGCCTTCCACGCCATGCTCGGTGTCGTGGCCTCCGTCGCCAGCATCGTCCTGATCGCCAATCGGTGCTTCGACGGAACCGCGCCGGCCGAGCCGCAGGAGATCGACGGCAAGCCCAACTACAATTTCGGCCCGGTCAAATTCGCGACCGTGGCTGCAATGGTCTGGGGCATCGCAGGCTTCACGGTCGGCCTGCTCATCGCCTCGCAGCTCGCCTTCCCGGCGCTGAACTTCGATCTGCCCTGGATCAATTTCGGCCGGATGCGGCCGCTGCATACCTCGGCGGTGATCTTCGCCTTCGGCGGCAACGTGCTGATCGGCACGTCCTTCTACGTCGTGCAGCGCACCTGTCGCGCGCGGCTCGCGGGCGTCCTGTCGCCCTGGTTCGTCGTGCTCGGCTACAATTTCTTCATTGTCATCGCCGGCACCGGCTACCTGCTGGGCATCACCCAGGGCAAGGAATACGCCGAGCCGGAATGGTATGCCGATCTCTGGCTGACCATCGTCTGGGTCGTCTATCTCCTGGTCTTCCTGGGTACGGTGATGAAGCGCCGGGAGCCGCATATCTATGTGGCGAACTGGTTCTATCTCGGCTTCATCCTGACCATCGCGGTCCTGCATATCGGCAACAACGTCGCCGTGCCGGTCTCGCTCCTGTCGCCGCGCTCCTACGGCCTCTGGTCGGGCGTGCAGGACGCGATGTTCCAGTGGTGGTACGGCCATAACGCGGTCGGCTTCTTCCTCACCGCCGGCTTCCTTGCGATCATGTACTACTTCGTGCCCAAGCGCGCGGAGCGGCCGATCTACAGCTACCGGCTCTCGATCATCCATTTCTGGGCGCTGATCTTCATCTATATCTGGGCCGGCCCCCACCATCTCCACTACACCGCTTTGCCCGACTGGGCGCAGACGCTGGGCATGACCTTCTCGATCATGCTGTGGATGCCCTCTTGGGGCGGCATGATCAACGGCATCATGACCCTGTCCGGCGCCTGGGACCGGCTGCGCACTGATCCGGTCCTGCGGATGATGGTCGTCTCGCTCGCCTTCTACGGCATGTCGACCTTCGAAGGTCCGCTGATGTCGATCAAGGCGGTCAACGGCCTGTCGCACTACACCGACTGGACCATCGGCCATGTCCATTCCGGCGCGCTCGGCTGGGTCGCCTATATCTCCTTCGGCGCGATCTACTGCCTCGTGCCCTGGCTCTGGAACCGCAAGGGGCTCTACTCGCTCAAGCTGGTGAGCTGGCACTTCTGGATCTCGACGCTCGGCATCGTCTTCTACATCTGCGCGATGTGGGTCTCCGGCATCCTCCAGGGTCTGATGTGGCGCGCCTACACCTCGCTCGGCTTCCTCGAATATTCCTTCATCGAGACCGTCGCGGCGATGCATCCCTTCTACGTGATCCGCGCACTGGGCGGCGCCCTGTTCCTGATCGGCGCGCTGATCATGGCCTTCAACCTCTGGATGACCGTGCGCTCCGAGAGCGCGGCCGAGATGCCGCGTGCCGACGATGCACCGGCGCCGCTGGCCATGGCCGTCTGAGGAGTTTCCGGAATGACGAGCATCGAACACAAGCCCGCGCGCAAGTCGCTCTGGGCCAAGCACAAGATCTTCGAGACCAACTCGATCATCCTGGTCATCGGCGTGCTGCTGGTGATCTCGGTCGGCGGCCTCGTGGAGATCGCGCCGCTGTTCTACCTGAAGAACACGATCGAGACCGTGCAGGGCATGCGGCCCTACACGCCGCTCGAACTCGCCGGCCGCGCGATCTATGTCCGCGAGGGTTGCTATAACTGCCACAGCCAGATGATCCGGCCGCTGCGCGACGAAGTCGAGCGCTACGGGCATTACTCGCTCGCAGCTGAGAGCATGTACGACAAGCCCTTCCAGTGGGGCTCCAAGCGTACCGGGCCGGACCTCGCCCGCGTCGGCGGCAAGTATTCCGACGAGTGGCAGCGGGCGCATCTGGCCGAGCCGCGCGCGGTCGTGCCGCAATCGATCATGCCGGGCTATCCCTTCCTGGCGAAGACCGAGCTGAAATACAGCGACATCGCCGACGAATTGCGCGCCAACCGCGCCGGTGGCGTGCCCTACGGCGACGAGATGATCGCCAGAGCCGAAAGCGACCTGAAGGCGCAGGCGACGCCGGACCATCCCGGTCAGTCCGATCTGGAGAAGCGCTACCCCAAGGCGCAGTCGCGCGATTTCGACGGCGACCCGCAGCGCATCACCGAGGCCGACGCCATGATCGCCTATCTCCAGGCGCTCGGCACGCTCGTCGACTTCAAGCTCTACGACGACAAGGCCAACATCCGCTGAGCGAGGCTGCCATGCAAACGACCTATCACTGGCTTGCCGGCTTCGCCCAGTCCGTCGGCCTTCTCTACTTCGTCGCCGTCTTCCTCGGCGTCTGCGTCTACGCATTCTGGCCGAAGAACCGCGCCCGCTTCGAGCAAGCCGCGCTCAATCCGCTGCGCGAGGACTGATCATGGACCAGAAGAACCACGACGCCCCGCATATCGACCCGCATACCGGCATCGCCACGACCGGCCATGAATGGGACGGCATCCGCGAGCTCAACACGCCGCTGCCGCGCTGGTGGCTCGGCATCTTCTACGCCAGCATCCTCTGGTCGATCGGCTACTGGGTCGTCTATCCCGCCTGGCCGCTCCTGACCGACACCACAAAGGGCGTGATCGGCTATGCCAGTCGCGCCGACATCAGCGCGGACATGGCGCAGCTGAAGGCACAGCGCGCGGTCCAGGCCGCGGGTATGGCGGACGCGACACCTGCCCAGATCAAGGCCGATCCGACCTTGTTCCAGATCGCGATGGCGCAGGGCAAGGCTGCCTTCGGCGACAATTGCGCCGCCTGTCATGGCGTCGGCGGGGCCGGAGCCAAGGGCTATCCGAACCTCAATGACGACGACTGGCTCTGGGGCGGCTCGCTCGAGGCGATCCAGCAGACCATCCTCCACGGCATCCGCGCCGCCGGCAATGACGAGACGCGGGTCAGCCAGATGCCGGCCTTCGGCCGCGACGGCCTGCTCAAGCGCGACGAGATCAATGCGGTCGCCAACCATGTCCGCGAGCTCGCGGGTCTTCCGACCGAGCCCAAGGCCAATCTCGCGCTCGGGCGTAAGCTCTTCGCCGACAACTGCGCCTCCTGTCATGGCGAGGCCGGCAAGGGCAACGTGGAGATGGGCGCGCCGAATCTTGTCGATGCGATCAGCCTTTACGGCATGGACATGGCCTCGCTGACCGAGACCATCTCCAACAGCCGCAACGGCGTGATGCCGGCCTGGGGCGGTCGCCTCGACGCGACGACGATCAAGGCGCTGACCGTCTACGTCCACTCGCTGGGGGGAGGGCAGTAGCGTGAGCACGGCCGGGACCGATTCCGACGACCTGCCGCTCTTCGCGGCGTCGCGGAAGGTCTATCCGCAGAGCGTGTCGGGCCCGTACCGGCGCGCGAAGTGGCTCATCCTCTTCCTGTGCCTCGGCATCTACTACCTGCTGCCGTTCCTGCGCTGGGACCGCGGCCCGCACTTGCCGAACCAGGCCGTTCTGGCCGACATCGCCAATGGCCGGTTCTATTTCTTCTTCATCGAGATCTGGCCGCAGGAGGTCTATTACTTCACCGGCCTGCTGATCCTGGCCGCCTTCGCGCTCTTCCTGATGAACGCGCTCGCCGGTCGGGTCTGGTGCGGCTATCTCTGCCCGCAGACGGTCTGGACCGACCTCTTCCTCGCCGTCGAGCGTGTCTTCGAGGGCGACCGGCGCGAACGCATGCGCCTGGATGACGCGCCCTGGAGCTTCGACAAGCTCTGGCGCAAGGTGGCCAAGCACGCGGTCTGGATCGTCATCGCCTGGTGGACCGGCGGCGCCTGGGTGCTCTACTTCGCCGATGCGCCGACGCTGGTGCGGGAGCTCGCGACATTCACCGCGCCGCTCTCGGCCTATGTCTGGATCGCGATCCTGACCTTCACGACCTATTCGCTCGCCGGCATCATGCGCGAGCAGGTCTGCAAGTTCATGTGCCCCTGGCCGCGCATCCAGGCGGCGCTGACCGACGACGAGGCGCTCAACGTCACCTATCGCTACGACCGCGGCGAGCCGCGCGTCTCGGTCAAGCATGCTCTGAAGCTCAAGGCACAGGGCGCGCCGGCCGGTGACTGCATCGACTGCCACCAATGCGTCGCCGTCTGCCCGGTCGGCATCGATATCCGCGACGGCGCCCAGCTCGACTGCATCCAGTGCGGGCTCTGCATCGACGCCTGCGACACCGTGATGGCCAAGGTCGACCGTCCGAAGCGATTGATCGCCTATGACACCGAGACCAACGTCAAACGGCGGATGGCCGGCCTAAAGGCGATCTACCGCCCGTTCCGGGCGCGCACGGCGATCTATGCGGCACTCATCGTCGTGGTCGGCGGCGCCATGCTCTGGCAGCTCGCGACGCGCCGCACCGCCGATATCTCGGTGCTGCACGAGCGCGCACCGCTCTTCGTGACCTTGAGCGACGGCTCGATCCGCAACGCCTATGCGGTCCGCCTGCTCAACAAGCGTCCCGAGGTTCGCCCCTTCGCGCTGATTGTCGATGGCCTGCCGGGCATCCGCATCGAGGCCGTCGGCGTAGCGCCCACCGCCGATGTCAGGCCGGTCGTGACCGTCGATCCCGATTCCTCCCGCGAGGTGCGCGTGCTCGTCACCGTGCCGGCCGGCGTGCCGCTGGAAGCGTCGCAGGCGATCACCATCACCGCCTCCGATCTCTTCGCCGGGGAGACCGTGCGCGCGGCCGACCACTTCATGGCGCCCGGAGC
The DNA here is from genome assembly GCF_057809495.1 of Allobosea sp. FG18. Classification (NCBI taxonomy): domain Bacteria; kingdom Pseudomonadati; phylum Pseudomonadota; class Alphaproteobacteria; order Hyphomicrobiales; family Alloboseaceae; genus Allobosea; species Allobosea sp. FG18. The sequence goes on along the minus strand of NZ_JBMDKB010000026.1, from coordinate 4,343 downwards.
CAAACCATGAGCTGCTGCGGAGTTTTCCTGATGTCCTGCGACACCCCTGCCGCCCCGCGCCCGCGCCGCCCCTTCGAATTGACCGGCTGGATGGTCGCCGCGATGCTGGTGCTGTTCTTCGGCGTCATCATCTCGGTCAATGCGACGATCCTGACGCTGGCGCTGCGCACCATGCCGGGCGTCGAGACCAAGAGCACCTACGAGACCAGCCAGCATTTCAACGAGGAGATCGCCCGCCAGCATGCGCGCGATGCCCGCGGCTGGAAGGCGGCGGCCACGCTCGCCCGCCAAGGCGGTGGTGCCACGCTCGGCGTGACCATGGCGGACAGCCTCGGCCAGCCGCTCTCCGGCTTCACGGCCACGGCGCGGCTGCGCCACCCTGCTACCTCGGCGCGCGATCACGACGTCACACTGAACGAGCGCCAGCCCGGCCGCTACGAGGCGAGTTTCGATCAGATCGAAGCCGGCTCCTGGATATTCGAACTGCAGGCGAAGCGTGGCGATGAGGTCGTCTTCGTCTCGCGCAGCCGCATCACCCTGCCGGAGAAATGAGATGGCGGCGCAGGATCTCTCCGTCTTCGTGCGCCACCGCGACGGCGGCATCGCCAGCATGGAGCTGGCGGTCGACGGCATCCGCTGCGCCGGCTGCATGCAGGCGATCGAGAGCGGGCTCGGTCGCGAGCCCGCCATCCTCGGCGCCCGCGTCAACCTCGCGCTGAAGCGCGTCTCGGTCGAATGGCGCGAGGCGCTTTTGCGGCCGGAAGCTGTCGTCGACAAGCTCGGCGCGCTCGGCTTCAAGGCCTATCCCTTCGTGGCCGAGCGGCAGGAGGACGGCGCTGTCGCCGAGGAACGCAGCCTGATGCGTCGCCTCGGCGTCGCCGGCTTCGCCTCGATGAACGTCATGCTGCTTTCGGTCGCGGTCTGGGCCGGCAATAGCGGCGACATCGACCCGACGACGCGCGACTTCTTCCACTGGCTCTCGGCGCTGATCGCCCTGCCGACGGCCGCCTATGCCGGCCGGCCCTTCTTCGAGAGCGCGCTGCGGGCGCTCCGGGCCGGCGCCGTCAACATGGACGTGCCGATCACCATCGGCGTCGTGCTGGCGCTCGTCATGTCGGTCGCCGAAACCTGGACCCATGGCCGTCACGCCTATTTCGACGGCGTGGTGATGCTGCTCTTCTTCCTGCTGATCGGGCGCTATCTCGACCAGCTCATGCGCCGCCGCACCCGCGACCTCGCTGGCAATCTCGCCGCGCTCAAGGCCGAGACCGCGACGAGGCTCGCTGACTATGGCAGCTGGACGATCACGCCGATCGCCGCGATCCAGCCCGGCGACCGTGTCCTCGTCCGCCCGGGCGAGCGCGTCTCGGTCGACGGGATCGTCGAGACCGGCCGTTCCGAACTGGACCAGAGCCTCGTTACCGGCGAGACCGCGCCGGCTGCGATCGGTCAGGGCGAGCGCGTCCATGCCGGCACGCTGAACCTCACCGGCGCCCTGACCATCCGCGTCGAGGCCGCAGGCCAGGGCACGCTGCTCGACGAGATCGACCGGCTGATGAGCCAGGCCGTCGGCAGCCGCTCACGCTATGTCCACTTGTCGGACCGCGCAGCGCGGCTCTACGCGCCCGTGGTCCATACCCTGGCGGCCGCGACCTTCCTCGGCTGGCTTGCCTGGGGCATGCCCTGGCCCGAGGCGCTGCTGATCGCCGCCACCGTGCTGATCATCACCTGCCCTTGCGCGCTCGGCCTCGCGATCCCCGCCGTGCAGGTCGTCGCCGCTTCCGCCCTGTTCAGGCGCAAGATCATGCTCAAGGAGGGCGATGCGCTGGAGCGCCTCGCCGAGGCCGATATCGCCGTCTTCGACAAGACGGGGACGCTGACCCTGCCGGAGCCCGATATCCTCAACCCCGAAGCACTGCCGGCCGAGCGCCGGGCGGAGATCGGCGCGCTTGCCATGGCCAGCACCCATCCGCTGGCGCAGGCTTTGGCGCGCGCTCTCGGCGCCACCTCTCCCCGAATGGATGTTCGCGAGGAGCGCGGACAGGGCCTGTCGGTCGGCGAGGGCGATGGCGAGCAGAGGCTCGGCAGCCTCGCCTTCTGCGATGCCGCAGCCGAGGCCGTCTCGGTCAAGGAGCAGCATCCCGGCGCCTCGCTGATCGCTTATCGTCACGGCTCCTATCGTACCGTGCTGGCGCTCGGGCAGAGCCTGCGTCCGGATGCGCGCGCGACGATCGATGCCCTGCGCGCGGCGGGGCTCGAAATCGCGATCCTCTCCGGCGACCGGCCGGAAGCGGTGGCGCCGATCGCGGCCGCGCTCGGCATCGCGCATGTGCAGGCGGGCCTGCTCCCGGCCGACAAGCTGAACCTGCTCGACGCCATGGCGGCCAAGGGTCGCAAGGTTCTGATGGTCGGCGACGGGCTCAACGATGCGCCGGCGCTCGCTGGCGCGCATGTCTCGGTATCGCCGGTCAGTGCCACGCATCTGGCGCAGGCTGCCGCCGATATCGTCTTCCTCGGCGACAGCTTGGCGCCGGTCTCCGCAGCGCTCGAAATTGCCCGCAAGGCGCGCGGGCTGATGCTGCAGAACCTGTGGTTCGCCGTGCTCTACAACGCGGTCGCGGTGCCGATCGCGATCGCCGGGCTGGCGACGCCGCTGGTCGCTGCCGTCGCCATGTCGGGCTCGTCGCTGGTCGTGACCCTCAACGCCCTGCGCGCGCGCGGCCGCAAGGCATTGCCGGAGGCAGAGGCATGAACATCATCGTCATCCTGTTTCCTCTCGCGCTCGGGCTCGGCCTGCTGGGCCTGGGTGCCTTCTTCTGGTGCATGCGATCAGGCCAGTTCGCCGATCTGGAAGGCGCGGCCTGGCGCGTACTGCAGGACGATGACGCTGCAGCGCCGTCCCCGGAAACACAGGCGCGTTGACGGCCGCGGAGGGGCTAGGCGCGCCACCTTCGGACACCGAAAAGGAGACCGCCGGAACGGTCTCTTAACCCTGCCGGGCTAGCACTGGGTCTCAGGTTAACGAAGCGTAGTGTTCGCCTAAGCCCATGCAAAAACTGGATCGCCTCCGCCGCGCGAACGCCGTTGTTTCCGAGGATAATCGCCTCGCTCAACCACAGCAGACCGCAACACCCCACGCCTCTGCCGCTGAGCCGTTTCGGACTGAAACAGCGTCATCCAATCTCTGGCCGACCTATGTCCGTCCCTCGCGCGCTGCCGACGCTCAGCGCAAGCTGGCGCAGGCCGAGCGAGAGCTCTCCGCCTCCCCGGTTCTCGGGCAGCGATTCGACATCAGCATGTCCCCGAATGCTCCTGCGTCGGGCGAGAGCCGCGTCCGTTTCTGGCGCACGCCGGATCATCTGATCCGGCAGGTCTGGGGCGCTCCCGGCACCGAGCCGACGCCCGAACCCGTCATGGACGAGCCGGCCGATGTCGAATTGACTTTCGACGCGGGCGAGAATGCCTTCGTCGATGAGATGCAGCCTGCCGAGATGGATTTCGAGGCCTCTCCGGAGGTCCACGCCTTCCCGGAGCAGGATGTCGCGACGCCGCTCGATTTCATTTCGGATCACGCCTTCTGGGAATGCGTGCCCGAGGCCGAGCGCGACGACGCCGATTTCGCATTCGATGCCGCCGCTCCCGCGATGATGGCGACGGACGCGATGGTTCATGCTTCGGTCATGGCCTTCGACGAAAAGCCGCCCGCCGCCATGCGCGAAGCCGCGCCGCTCGCGGTCGTCGCTCCGATCATGGCGCCTGCGTGGTCCGGCTTCGGCTGGGGGCAGAGCTATCAGGTGAGCTTCCAGACCGCGACGCCGTCCTGGCAGGCGGCGGCCGAAGCGCCTGTGGTTGAGGACGAGGCCCCGATCGCGGACGAGCCCGTGATGGCGACAAAGCCGGGCGTTCGACTGGCCCGCAGCATGCGGCCTGCCGTCGAGCCGAAGCCTGTTTTGTCCAAGCCGGTTCAGCCCGAGCCCGCCAAGCCTGAAACCGTTCGTCCCGAGCCGGTAGCAGTCGAATCGGCCAAGGTCACCCCGTTCAGGGCAAAGCTGCGTCTCGTGGAGCTGCCGGTGGTGCAGGATGCTGGCTTCCAGCTCCCGCCGATCGAGTTCCTGGCCGAGCCGCCGCAGGCGCAGGCCGAGACCATGCCGGTCGAGATGCTCCAGCAGAATGCCGGCCTGCTCGAAGGCGTGCTGGAGGATTTCAACATCCGCGGCGAGATCGTCCAGGCCTGTCCGGGCCCGGTCGTCACCTTGTACGAACTGGAGCCCGCTCCCGGCATCAAGAGCTCCCGGGTGATCTCTCTCGCGGACGACATCGCACGTTCGATGAGTGCTGTGTCG
>NZ_JBMDKB010000025.1:0-69571 GCF_057809495.1 Allobosea sp. FG18 | reverse complement strand
TCCCAACCCTTATTTTAAGGGTGAGACCTGTCCGGGGAATTCGGGGGCCGTTTCAGGAGCTACGCCCTTGCAAGCTTCGGCGCCGCGGTGCTGATCGTAATGACATGTTGTTCGATGGCCTCTGCAGGGCCGGTTTGTAAAAATGACGCTGATCGTAGCATTTCAATGACAGCAATCATGTTGTGATTGCTGCTCTACCTGCCAGAGCTCTGCCGTGTTGTGGGGAGCATCGCCGAGATTACAAGGCGTCGTTCATGCGCCGTAGATTTTGTTGAGGCTCGATCAATCCTCGTCGGCCGAACTATCTTTTTGGGCTGGCTTGTTCAAGGGGGGCTCAGCCGGGCATCGAGCCCATCAAGGCCGTGAGATAGCTGCTGTAGATCTCGAGCCTCTCCTGCGCGACGAGGTTGCTGCGTTGCGCCGCCGCCGCCAGCTCGGCGCGACGTTCGACGGCATCGAGAGTCAGTGCCACAAGCTCCGTTTCATCCTGCTTGGTACAGTCGCCCACGAGCGGATAGCCCACGGCGGCGAACAGGCCGCTGAACTTGCGGCTATAGGCCAACGGCACCACCGCAATCCCCGAAGAGACCGCCGCGATCGTGGCATGCATGCGCGAGCCGGCCAGAAGATCGAGCCCGGATATGAAGCTCTTGGCCTCGCTCGGGGAGGTAAAGCGCGGTGCGACCGTCACGTCGGGGTATTTCTGGGCGATGATCTGCGAGACGTGGATGTCGTCCTCGCTGTCGCCTCCGGCCGTGATGACATGCGGCACCAGCACGACATCCGTATCGCCGCGGGCCAGGAGCCCGGTGATGATCTGGTCGATCATCGCGCGGTAATCCCCTTTGATCCCGAACTGGTTCTTGCCGGTATAGCCGCCGGCATAGAGCAGGCCGGACACGTTGAGGCCGAAACGGATGCGCCCGTCGGGCGTCCTCGCTTGCCGCTCGAAAGGCAAACGGAAGGCGACGTCGACGGTTTCGGCGGCAATGTCGCCGAGCTTCTCTAGGTCGAGAACTGCCTTCGACTGGCCGTCGCGCGCGAAAACCTTGCGGCAGCGCTTCATCGCAAAGCTGGCGAGGCGTGTGTAGAGGGGGTGCGTGAACGGGCCGATCGTCTGCGGGGCCAGCACAAGCGGCTTGCCCTGCAGCAGGGCCATGAGTTTCGGCACCCACATCCACATGAAGCGCTTCGCGCCATAGATATCGGCGAAGCTGTCGCCGGCGCCGATATCCAGAACGATGTCGGCGCGTCCCAGCGCCTTCCAGATCGGGAAGCCCGGCAGCAGGTTCTTGCTGCCTTTGACGAGGGTTTCCGAAAAGTCATTCTCCGCCGGCGGATAATATTGGCCGTTTCTGAAGCCGACGATGTCGAAGACCACGCTGCGGCCTGCTGCGGCCGCAGCCTCGCGGATGATGCGCATATGGGCGATCGTCAGCGCGCCGACGCCGAGATTGTCCGAGCGCAGCGAATGCCACAGCAGGGCGATGCGCAAGGGCGGCGAACCGAGCGCCGGTCCGCCCATATCCGATGTCGAGGCCATGTCGTGCGCGGTCATGCTTTCATCCTCGTCCAGCGCGGCTGGCCGGTTTCGCCGGTGACGCCAGCCCACCACCCGGACAGCGCGTGGCCGAAATTTGCGACGGCGCCATGTCGAAGGTACTGCAGGGTGAGCAGCAGGGTCGTGCCAAGCACGAGCGGATAGATTGCCGGGAAGAGATGCCTGGTCAGCAGCAACTTGTTGCGCTCATCCAGGTAGACCGACAGTCGCGAGCGCTGGCGGCGGTCGCGATGCGAGCCGATCGTGGCGCCATGGCCGTGTTCGATGCGAGCGGCTTGCGCGAAACCGAGCCGGAACGAGCCGCGACGCGCGCACCAGTCGACCTCCTCGCAATAGAGGAAATAGTCTTCGCGCATCTTGCCGACCGTCTCGATATAGCCGCGCGTGATCAGCATGCAGGCCCCCGAGACGTAGTCCATCCTGGCTTCTACCGAGCCGACGTCGAGGGTTGCATCGGCGGGCTCGTTGAAGCCGAGGTTCAGCCCGCGCGCCATCCAGCGCCGCCAGATGCCGCCATAGCATTGCACCTTGCCTGTGCCTGCGAAGATCAGGCGTCCTCCGACGATTCCGTAATCACCCTCGCGCTGATGCAGCAGCAATTGCGTGAGCGCGTCGGTCGCCGGGATCGCGTCGGGGTTGATGATCCAGATTGCGGACCAGTCGGTCTCGCCGAGATTGTCGATGCACAGGTTGACGCCGCCGGCATAGCCGAGATTGTCGATCGCCTCGTAGAGGCTTACGGGTGCGCCGTTCGCCAGCTGGGTCGTCGCGGCGCGGCGCACCCGCTTCTCCAGGTCCGGCTGGGCTGCGGCGATGGCATAGCCGCCGGCTTCAAGCGCGCGCAGGAGATCGTCATAGGCTTGCCCGCCGCCATTCTCGCAGACATGCACGGACATATCGCGATGCGTCTGCAGCGCCAGCGCATCGAGGAGCGTGCGGATATCCTCAGCGCTGCGGTAGGAGACGATCGTGGTGGCCACGCTCACTGGGAGGGCTCCGCCTTGCCGGGCGCGCCGGAAGGGCCGGCCGAGGAGCGGTCGCGCAGCATCACCCGCCACATTTCGACGAACCGATAGCTTCGGATAGCGAACAGGATTCCGATCGCCTTGAGACGCTCGACAGGCGAGGTCAGCTTGGAGCTGACAGCCGCACTCCAGGCGTGCATCAGCGGCGAGGCCAGGACGACGAACGAGCGCATGATCCAGGCCGCCTGGGATTGTCCGCGCGAGCGGCCGTAGAGATAGCCTTCTCGGGTCAGCCGGCGCCATTTCGACGCGAGCTCGGCCCAGTTGCGTCGGGCCGGGTGGCCGACCACGACGTCGGGAGCGTAGCGCAGCCGATAGCCGGCCGCCACCGCGCGGTGACTCCAGTCGATATCCTCCGCCAATTCATTTCGAAAGCCGCCGACAGCGTCGAACACGGCTCGCGTGACGAACATGTTGCCGGAGCCGGTGAAGTTCTTCTTCACGATGTAGCGTTCGAAATCGAAGGCGAACACCGCCTCGAACGCCTCCGTCGCGCTGAGGCGCCCTGGCTTTTCAGGCAGGACATCGACCCGGCCGCCGACGACATCCGCGTTGTCGAGCCTTTGAACGCCTTTGGCGATCCAGTCAGCCGCGGGCACGCAGTCTGAATCGATGAAAGCCAGAATCTCGCCGTCGGATGCGGCGACTCCCGCGCTTCGCGCCGGCCCCGCACCTTGCTCCGTCTCCAGGATGACGTCTCCGGATCCGGCGACGACGCGACGGACCTCGTCAATCCCGCAGCGGGAATTGTTGTCGACGACGATGACGCGATACGCCGTATGACCCCCTGTCTGGCCGTCGAGCCTGTCGAGGCAGTGGCGAAGCCTGTCGAGGTCATTGAAATGGGGGATGATGACGGAGACGCGCTGCATGGTGGCCTTGGTCACGCGAGGGGCTCCGCTTCAGGTCGTGGAAGACGGGTCTTGGTGGCGAATGCAAGCATGAATGCCGGTTGCCATACGACCGGCTGAGAATGCCTTTCGTCTCGCGCGAGCGTGGGATGTCTTGCGACGGAGCTCATCATGTCGCCTGCATCGGGCCGATCGTGCTGATATCGGGCGGGCATATGCCCCTGCGGCCGGCCGCTGCGGAAGCGAACGACGGGGCTCCGGCCGGCGGTCAGCCCGGTGGTGCCCGCCAGGCCGATGGTCATCGGCGGCGCGTATCGGCGATTCTGATCTGACATGGCGATGCTTCCTGCCATCTGACCGTCGGAATCTCAATGGCTTGGGTGCCCTTGAGAACGGATTGTTAGCAGCATGATTAAAGTTAGCGATTTCGGCATTTGATGGGAATGAAATAGGGACAATTAACTGAATTATCGCGCGGAAACTTAACTACGCTCCGACACGTCGATTTAAACTTTGCAGTGTTAGCTGAGGGTAAGGTCCGTAATCGACAGGGAAAAACAATGAATAACTTCATCGGAAAGTCTGGTCGTAAGGTTAGCGTGATTGTCGCCGGTTCGGTTGTTGCGGCTCTTGCCTCGTTCCATGGCGTTGAGGCTGCGCGTGCCGAAGAGCCGGCGCCCGTCGCAGAGCAGCTCGCAGCCGTCAGCGTCGATGGTCCCGTGTTCACCACGGGGTCGCTGCCTGCCAAGGGCACGGCGTCTGTCGCCGAAACGGTCCAGCGCTTCATCGTGCATCGCTCGGCGGTCAGGACGGACAGCGTTGCCATCTCGGTGATCACCCCCGACACCCAGGAAGAGCGCATTATCGAAGTGCCGGGTGTCGTTGGCATGTCGTTCAACAAGATCTGCCGCACGGGGGACGGGGCACGGGTCGCCTGCGGGTCGCGTTCGCGGATCCAGCTCGTGAACTTCGTGATGCGCAAGGAGATGGCCTGCACCATGACGACGTCCATCGGCGAGGCGTCGAAGGTCGTCGCCTGCGCGATCGATGGCCAGGATGTCGCCGAGTGGATCGTGCGCTCCGGAATCGGCCGGCCGACGGTCGAGGGTCTGCATGTCGCGGCGCTGCGCGAAGCGCGGAACTCCGAGCGCGGCATGTGGGCTGATGCCGAGACCCGCAACGACCTGGTCCTGGCGGCCCAGCGCTGATCGGGACCCGCGCCTGACGCGGGCCGCAGTCGACGCTTCGGCGGTCGCTTGGCAGATGGCGGATTGTCGCTTGGCCGGTTATCGTCCGGCCTGGCGGGTTAACCTCTACGGCATGTGAAAGAGCCCAGGCCTCATCGGAGTCTTGGAAAGACAGCTATTGTACTGTTATAAACGGACCGTCGCCGGCTGATCTGGCGATGCGAACGCCAAATCGACCCACTTCTTGGCGATCACGGCTGTCTTGGAGTTGTAATGGCGTTCGGCGATGCATTTCGGCTTGGCCGCGATCGGGCCGGCACGCCCATGGCCGACGCCCTCAGGAGCTGCCGTCAGGCATTCCTGGCGCTGTGTTTCTTCAGCGGCCTGATCAACATCCTGATGCTGACCGGCTCGTTTTACATGCTCCAGGTCTATGACCGGGTGCTGTTGAGCAATAGTGTGCCGACGCTGATCATGCTCAGCATCATGGCGTTGATCGCTTTTTCCTTTCAGGGCGGCCTCGAGATCATCCGCACCCGCATCTTCGGCCGGGTAGCCGAGCGGGTCGATCTGGCGAGCGGCCCGGAACTCTACAACCATCTCGTGCGGCTGCAGGCCTCCCGCCCGGGCATGGCGGCCGAGCAGATGCAGCCGTTCCGCGATCTGGAGACCATCCGCGCCTTCCTGTCGGGGGCGGGCCCTGTCGCCTTCTTCGATCTGCCCTGGCTGCCGATCTATCTGCTCCTGTGCTTCGTCCTGCATCCGATCATCGGGTTGTTTGCGCTGCTCTGTGTCGTGCTGCTGCTCGCGGTCGCCTTCATCAGCGAATCCAAGCAGAACAAGCCTGCGATGGTGGCCCATGAGGCTGCGTCCCGCCGCAATGTGCTGGCCGCGAATTCGCTGCAGGCCGCTGAGGCCATCGTCTCGATGGGCATGCTGGATGCCATGCGCCGGCGCTGGGAAGGCCAGAACAATCGCTATTCCACTCTCGCGCTGAGGGCCAACGACGTTTCCAGCGGCCTGGCTTCTGCTTCGCGCACGCTGAGGATGGTCATCCAGTCGGCCACGCTGGGCGTCGGCGCCTATCTGGTCATCAAGGGCGAGATGACCGCCGGCACGATCATCGCCGCCTCGATCATCAGCTCGCGCACGATCGCGCCGATCGACATGGCGGTGGCGAACTATCGCAGCTTTCAGCAGGCTCGGCTCGGCTATATCCGCCTCACCGAGCTGCTGAAGGGCTCGCGTGAATCCGGCGACAAGCTGCTGCTGATGTCGCCGCATCGGTCGATCAGCGTCGAGAACATCGTCGTGGTCGCGCCCAGCGACGGGCGGCCGATCATCAAGGGCGCGACGTTCCAGCTCTCGGCGGGGCAGGGGCTCGGCATCATCGGGCATTCCGCGTCCGGGAAATCGACGCTCGGCCGGGCTCTCGTCGGGCTTTGGCACCCCGCCCGCGGCCAGGTCGTGCTGGACGGCGCGTCGCTGCGGCACTGGAACATGGACCAGCTCGGCCAGCATGTCGGTTACTTGCCGCATGACGTACAGTTGTTCGAGGGGACGATTGCCGAGAACATCAGCCGTTTCAAACCGAATGCGCCGGCCGACAAGATACACCGGGCGGCTTCGGCGGCGGGGTGCTACGAGCAGTTGCTCGCGATGCCGCAGGGCCTGAACACGCGGGTGGGCGCCGGCGGCTTGTATCTGTCGGCGGGCCAGCGGCAGCGCATCGGCCTGGCCCGCGCGCTCTACGACGATCCCTTCCTCGTCGTGCTCGACGAGCCGAACTCAAATCTCGATGCCGAGGGCGAGGCTGCGGTGACGGCGGCCATCATGCAGGTGCGCCAGCGCGGCGGGATCGCGGTCGTCATCGCGCATCGGCCCAGCGCCATCGCTGCCGTCGACGCTCTGCTCGTGCTGCGCGACGGTTTCGTGATTGGCTATGGCGACAAGGGCGAAGTATTGCGTAACAACATGGCCAGTTCGGCGGCGACGCAGGTGGCGACTGGCAATGCCCCGCCGGCAGGCCTCGCCCCGGCGCGGAGCGGTCCTGGGTTGCCCCGTGTCGAGAACGGTCCCTCGGGCCGCCCTGGAGAATGAGATGAACGTCTCGTCCGCATACAAGGCCGTATCGAGGGTTCCGCGATGACCGAGCTGCTCGAATTCAAGGGCACGCAAGTGGAGGGCGGGCGCCCGAAGGAGATGGGCTGGTACATCCGTCTCGGTCTCATCGCGAGCGTCACCTTCGTCGGCGCCGGGGTGGCCTGGGGCACGATGGCGCCGCTCGAAGGCGCTGTCATCGCCTCCGGCACCGTCGTCCTCGAGAACAACATCAACAAGGTGCAGCATCCGATCGGCGGCGTCGTGGGCGCGATCCTGGTCAGGGAAGGCCAGCGCGTCGCGGCCGGCGACGTGGTGATGCGGCTCGACGAGACTGTGACGAGAGCCAGCCGGCAGATCATCGTGAACGAGCTCAACGCCCAGCATGTGCGTCAGGCCCGCTTGAACGCGGAGCGGGAGCAGGCCGCCACGATGGTGGTGCCCCCGGCATTGATCGCGAAGGCCGCCACCGATCCCGAGATCAAGCAGGCCTTGGCCAGCGAGACGGCGCTGTTCGCTGCGCGCGCACGCACCCGCGTCGGTCAGCGCGCCCAGCTCACCGAGCAGATCAACCAGTCGCAGCAGGAGATCAAGGGCACGGAGGCGCAGTACAAGTCGGCGATGGAGCAGGTCCGCGTCGCCGAGCTCGAACTGGTCGACATGCGTGGCCTGCTCGCCAAGAACCTGGTCGCCAAGCCGCGCGTGACGCAGCTGGAGCGCGAGGTCGCGCGCATTCGCGGCACGATGGGCGAGCTTACGGCGCGAGCCGCGCAGATCAACGCGCGGATCAGCGAAACCCAGCTGCAAATCCTGCAGATCGACCGGACGCTCGAAACCGAGGTCGCCAAGGATAGCCGGGAGGCGGAGGCCAAGATCGCGGAGCTCAATGAGAAGCTCGCGACGGCTGACGATCAGTTGCGGCGCATCGACCTGCGCTCGCCCAGCGACGGGATCGTGCATCAGATGCAGGTACATACGGTCGGTGGCGTCATCGCGCCCGGCGCGGCGATCATGAGCATCGTGCCGGAGCGCGACACGCTGGTCATCGAGGCCAAGGTGAACCCGGTCGATATCGACCAGATTCATGCAGACCAGCCGGCGCGGGTTCGCTTCACGGCGTTCAACAGCCGCACGACGCCGGAGCTGTACGGTTCGATCTTCAGGATCGGCGCCGATATCGCGCGCGATGAGCGAACCGGGGCGATGTACTATGTCGTCGGCGTTCGCGTGAGCGACCAGGAAAGCGCACGCCTCGGCAAGCTGAAGCTTATCCCCGGCATGCCGGCCGAAACCTTCATCAAGACATCCGAGCGAACTGTCGCCAGCTTCCTGATGAAGCCGCTGCTCGAGCACATGAACCGCGCGTTCCGGGAAGACTAGAGCATCGTCGGACGACGTGGATGCCGGTCCGCATCAAGGACATGCGGTAGGATAAAAGGGTGAGGCCGTTCCGCGAGCCGAAGCGCGCGATGCCCCTCGGCCTCGGATGCCGTAGGCGCTGCCGGCGGTGACGAACGCGTCGGCCCGGCCGTTCAGCACGATGGTCCGCTGGTGGACGCCGTCATCCAGCTTCAGGATCAGGGCGTTGCAATACCCCTTCTGAGCGCTCCACCGATCAAGATGTCGTGGCATCCGCCGCCGATCAGCCAGGATCGATGAGTGCTCCGTCGCGGTTTCCGCAGCATCTGCCGTGGAAACGGTCACGTCCCCGGAAAGGTCGTTCCGGGGACTTCGTGAAGCGAACGGCTCGTATCTCAGCGTTCCCTGAACGCCCTGGCGATCTGATCCGACAATGGCTTGAGCAGGAAGGTTAGAGGCGTCCTGTCGCCGGTCTTGACCAGGGCCTCGGCCTGCATGCCCGACCTGACCTCGAGAGGGGTGAGCCGCTCGATCTCGCCCTCCAGCAGGGCGATGCGGATCGTATAGAGGCTGGCTCCGGTCTGCTGTTCCCGCGAGACATCGGCCGCCATGCGCGCGACCTTGCCGCGCAGCTCGGGCGTCGTGCGCTGGTTGAAGGCGTGGACGCGGATGACGACGGGTTGCCCCAGCCGCAATTGATCGTAGTCCAGCGGCGACACCTTCGCTTCCAGATTGAGCTGTTCCTCGCTCGGCACGATCAGCATCACCGGCTCGGCCGGGTTGATCACCCCGCCGACATTGTGGACCGCGAGCTGATGGACATAGCCGGACGACGGCGCCCGGATCTCCATCCGCTTGAACTGGTCCTCGGCCGCGGCGCGGCGCTGCACCAGCTCGGAAATCTTGGCTTCGTTCTCGCGCAGTTCGCGCAGCACCTCGGTGCGAAGATCCTCGTTGATCTGGAGGATCTGGAGTTCGGTCTCGGCGATCTTTCCTTCCGCCTGCGCGATCTGGGCCGCGAGCTGGCCATGGACACCGTCGATCGCGACGGCGTCGCGCTCCAGCCCGGACAGGCGGCTGAGGCTGACCAGGTTGCGCTTGTAGAGACCGCGCACGCCTTCCAGCTCGCGCGCCGTGAGCGCCGCCTCGCGCACCTTGGCTTCCATTTGCCCCTTCAGGCCCGTGATCTCGCTGCCGAGCTGGTCGATGCGGCGGGTGAGCTGGGAGCGGGTGCCGTTGCGGGCTGCCGCTCTGGCGTCGAACTGGCGCTTCTCGGCGGCCAGCAGCAGGGCGAAATCCGGTTCGGAAGTCCGGGCAACGAGGGCTTCGGGGAATTCGAGCCGGGGCGTCTGGTCGCGTTCGGCTTCGAGGCGGGCCGAGCGCACGCGCGCTTCGTCGAGCTGGCGGCTGACGATCTGGAGATTGGTGCGCGTCACGGTCTCGTCCAGGCGGATCAGGACGTCGCCCTGATGCACGAGCGCGCCCTCGCGAACCTTGATGTCGCTGACGACGCCGCCGGTCGGATGCTGCACCTTTTTGGTGTTGTTCTCGACGACGAATTGCGCCGCTGCGACGACGGCGCCCGAGATCGAAACCGTGGTGGTCCACACCCCCACCGTGCCGATGAAGAGACCGGCCGCGATGTAACCCTTGCGGCCGAGCCGCTTGATGGCGCGCTCGTGATGGTCGGTTCGCTGCCCGTCGTGGCCGGCTGGCGAGGTCATGAATGGGCCCTCTGTTCCTGCGCCATGAGTTCCCGTGCTTCTTCGGCGTCGCGCATGGTCCTGGCCATGCGGCGCAGCTCGCGGATGGATGGTTCCAGCCCGGCCTCCGGAGGCGCGTCGGCGGCGGTTGCCGGCCGGGGCGCGTGTTCATGAGCCGGTTCTCTGCGGGTCGTGGCGGCGAGGACCTCGTCGCGCGGCCCGAAGGCCTGGAGCCTGCCTTCGTTCATGACGCCGACCAGATCGACCGCCGACAGGCCGGAAGGGCGGTGGGTGATCACGATCACGATGCCTTGCCGCGCCTTCACGGCATGGATTGCGGCCGCGAGCGCATTGTCGCCATCCGCATCGAGGCTTGAGTTGGGTTCATCGAGCACGACGAGGAACGGATCGCCATAGAGCGCGCGGGCCAGCGCGATGCGCTGGCGCTGGCCGCCGGAAAGGGCCGCCCCGCCTTCCCCAACGACCGTTTCGTAACCGTCCGGGAGGGCCACGATCATGTCATGGGCGCCGGCGATCGCGGTCGCGGCCAGGATGTCGCCGCTGGTCGCCTCGGGATCGAACCGCGCGATGTTCTCCGCAATGGTGCCCGGGAACAATTCGACATCCTGGGGCAGGTAGCCGATCGAACGGCCGAGGCTGTCGCCGTCCCATTGCGTCATCAGCGCGCCGTCGAGCCGCACCGCGCCGCGGGCCGGCTGCCAGATGCCGACGAGCGCGCGCGCAAGGCTGGACTTGCCGGAGCCGGACGGCCCGATCAAACCCAGCGACTGGCCCGCGTTGAGCTGAAAGCGGACGCTCATCACGATGAAGCGGCGGCTGCCGGGTGGATTGAGAGTAACGTCCTCGACGCTGATCGCGCGGCTGGGGGCCGGCAGCGAAAGCGAGCGTCGGGACGATTCATGCTCGGGCAGGATCTGCTTCAGCCTGGCATAGCCCTGCCGTGCTGCGACGAAGGCCTTGAGATGGGCGACCGCGAGCTCGACCGGTGCGAGCGCCCGGCTGGTCAGGACCGACGCCGCCAGCATGGCGCCGCCCGACATCTCGCCGCGGATCACCAGCAGCGCACCGAGGCCCAGAACGGCCGATTGCAAGATGAACCGGAACATCTTGGCGAAGGAGCTGATCCCGCCCGTCGCCTGCGAGAGCTGCATGTAGTCGTCGACATGGCGCGCGTGGATCAGGTCGAAACGCTGCGAGAACGAGCCGCTCATTCCTAGCGCCGAGATCGCCTCGGCATTGCGGCGGCCGGTTTCCAGCATCGCGAACTGGGCGGAGCCGCTCTGCGCCACCCGTTTGCCGGGGGCGGCCGAGAAACGCTCCGTCAGCACCGTCAGTCCGACGATCATCAGCATGCCGCCGATCGCCAGCCAGCCGAGCCACGGATGCAGCATGAAGCAGACGAACAGGAAGACCGGGGCGAAGGGGATGTCGATCAGCGCCGTCGGGCCCAGGCTGCCCAGGAATGTCCTGAGCGCGGCGAGATCGCGGAAGGGCTGAAGCGCGTCCGTTGGATTGGCGCCGCTCACCGGGGCGCTCATGGCCGCGCGCACGGTCAGTGGCGCGAGGCGGGCATCGACCGCGGCCCCGATGCGGCCAAGCATCTGGAGCCGGATGTGGTCGAGCCAGCCCTGCAGGGCATAGGCGGCGAGCGCGATGACCGAGACACCGACCAGCGTCGCCACCGACCGGCTCGCCAGCACGCGGTCATAGACCTGCATCATGTAGATCGAGCCGGTCAGCATCAGGAGATTGACGATGGTCGAGAAAACCGCGACGTGAATCCAGGCTCGCGATGTTCCGCGCAGCGCTGCAGAGACGACGTTGCTTGAGACGGAATCGTCGCGAACCATAACTCAACACCGGATACCGGACGATCTCGACGACGCCCCGCCTCGTCGCACAATGGTGGAGCATGGTGTAAAAAACCTTTCCGCGTTCCCTTTTTCTCGAACGGAAGTGCTTGGCGGAACGCTAGGTCATGCTGCCTCGCTGTGGGCGGACCGTGCGAGCCCGAAGGGCCGGCGGTCAAACCGCCTTATCGACCAATTGTGGGCGCTCCGAACGCATCACCTAACTGGACATGCTGCGAAATTCGGCTGAATACTCCGACGCGCGCGATCAGCGCGCTCGGCAGCCGGGGACTGTGAGTGTGTTGATTCGATCGTTGTTGCTGATCTGCATGCTGTCGCTCGGGGTCGCCGCGCCCGCACCCGTCACCGCACAGACCGCGAGCAGCCCGTCCGACCGTCTGACGGTGGGCTCGGTCGCGGAGTTCGACCAGGCGCTCGCCAGGAGTGGCGAAGCCAAGGTCATCGCGCTGAAGCCCGGCGTCTATGACGAGTTGACGATCCGGGGCGTGGCGGCGGGAACGGCGGTTACGGTTGTCGCCGCGGAGCCGGCCAATCGCCCCGTGATCCACAAGCTGTTGATTTCCGGTTCGCGCAACATCCTGTTGGAAGGGCTCCGGTTCGTCGGCACGGGACGGGAGGCGCCGGAGGCTTTTCTCGCGGAGGTTCGGCAAAGCCAGAATATCCGGATCCGGAAATCCGAGTTCAGTTCGCCTCAGGGACAGGCGGCGAGCAATGCCAGCGCTCTTCGGGCGGTCGAGGTTACGACGCTGCATCTCGCCGATACGGTGATCGATAATCTGCACCGCGGCATCGTGATCGACCGGAGCATGGCCGTGGTCATCGAGCATAATCGGTTTCGCCGGCTCACTCTCGACGGGCTCATGATCGTGCAGTCGGACGGCGTCACCGTCGACAGCAACCGGCTCGACGAGTTCCGGCCGGAAGTCACCGGCGCTCGCCACTTCCTGACGGCGTCGACGCGGCAGACGACCGCGCCGTCCCGGAACATCCGCATCACCCGCAACGTCATGATCCAGGCAGACGGCGAGCCGATCGCCGGCATCTTTTTCGGCAATGACGAAAAGCGGCCCTATGAGAATGTGGACGTGTCGAAGAACATCATCCTGTCCAGTTCTCCGCACGGCATTACGATCGATTATGCGGTCAATGCGTCGATAACGGACAATATGCTCCTCGACGCGCTCCATTCGACTTACAAGAATGCAATTCGATTGCTGAATTCCAGGAGCAGCGAAGTCAGCCGCAATCTTGCGGTGGCCTATGGTTACAATGGCAGCCAGGGCTTGGTGTCGCTGCGGAATGTAACGGTCGCCCGCGGAGACAGCGTCACCCGTCGCCGTATCGTCGAACGCCTGCTGGAAGGGCTGAAGCAACAGGGTTCCGGGCCCTCGCCGGTGCAGGCCGGGCATTCGGTATTGCCCGAGCATCGCGCGGCCGGGCCTCGACTCTAACGCGTTTGGCCCGGCGAGCTCGGCCGTGCGGATAACCTGACGGAACTGAGCGCGCCGCAGGACGTCACACGCCTCGGATCAAGCCGCCATCGATCCGGATCGTTGCGCCCGTGACATAGCTCGCCCGCTCGCTGGCGAGGACGGTGACGGCCTGCGACAATGCCCGGCCGGGCATGTCAGCCCTTGGCGAGTGGGCGCCCGCCCCAGCCCAGCCTGACGCGTCCGAGCGCCATCGTCACCGCGGCCAGCGTCGGCTCGACGATAGGCAGGCCCAGTTCCCGCTCCAGCGCATCGCGGAAGCGCGCCATGCCGGCGCAGCCCATCACCAGCACGTCGGCATGATGCGTGTCGCGCAGGGTTTTGCCGACGGCGATCATCCGGCCGAGCGTGAGGTCGTCATCGGCCATCTCGGCGATGGTGAGGTTGACCGGCAGGTCACCGGCGAAGCGATCCATCATGCCCATCGCGCCGAGATAGCGCAGATGGCGCGGAATCGAATTCTGCAGCATCGCCACGATGCCGAAGCGCTGGCCGAGCGTCAGCGCCGTCAGCACGCCGCATTCGGCGATGCCGAGCACAGGCTTCGTGCTCTGCTCGCGCAAGGCGTGCATGCCGGGATCGGAGAAGCAGGCGACGACGAAGGCAGCAGCCTCGTTTTCGAGACCTGCGGCGCGCTTGAGCAGGGCAGGGATCAGCCCGTCGACATCGCGCTGCGACTGGATGCCGGGCGGCCCGTCCGCCAGCGTCAGGCATTCGATCGCCGGCCCGCCGGCCATACGCAGCGGCGTAACCGCGATGTCGATCTCGCGGGTCACGCGCTCGGTCGAGTTCGGGTTGATGACGTAGATCGTGCCGTTCACGACATCTCTCCTTCGGGAATGGTGGACCGTGTCCGCTCGCGCCAGCCGTCCAATGTCTGGCGGGGCTCCTGGAAACGGTCGCGCAGGCCGACATACCAGTCGGCGCCGTGCAAACGGCCGACGAGATCGAGCTTTTCGATATCGACATGCAGGCGCTCGTCGACGATGCCGTCGCGGATATGGAGATGGACGATCTCGCCGACGACGAGATTGCGATGTCGTGTACCGAGCGAGAGCGAGACGGTTTCGCGGCATTCGAGCTGGACGGGGGAGGCCGCAAGCCGCGGGGCCGCGACCTTGGCGCTCGCCGCGATATCGAGCCCGGCGGCCGCGATCTCGTCGATCTCGCGGGGGAAGTCGATGGCGCAGACCTGCATCGCCGCGACCATCGCCCGATCGACGAGATTGACGACGAAGCTGCCGGTCTCGCGGATATTGCGCATCGTGTCCTTCAGCGGCTCGGTGCCGCTGCGCCCCTCGATGCCGAGCACGACCAAGGGCGGCGCATGGCTGAACACGTTGAAGAAGCTGAACGGCGCGGCATTGGCGCGGCCCTTCTCGTCGACCGTGGTGACGAGCGCGATCGGCCGCGGCAGCACGGTGTTGACGAGGAGCTTGTAGAGGTCGCGCTCTTTGAGGTCGCCTGCCGCCCAGTCCATCGCGTTCAGCCCAGTTGCGTGTCGAGCAGGCGCACCGTCTCGGCCAGCACCCGGGCGCCGTCGCCGGCCTGGTCTGGCGTGATCGATTCCTCCGGCGCGTGGCTGCGCCCTTCGAGGCAGGGCACGAAGATCATGCCGACAGGTCCGATATGGGCGATGTGGACGCCGTCATGCCCGGCGCCGCTCGGCAGGTCGCGCGTGGCAAGGCCGAGCGAGGCTGAGGCATTGGCGATGGCCGTGCGAACCTCCGGCGCGCAGGCCGTCGGCGCGACATGGCTGATCGGCTCGACCGCGATCGTGAGGCGCAATTCTTCGAGGGCAGGGCGCAGGTCGCGCACCAGCGTCTCGCCGAAGGCTTTCACCGCGGCTTCGTTGCCGGAGCGGACTTCGAGCGTCATCACGGCCTCGCCCGGCACCGCATTCGCCGCATTTGGGCTGACCTCGATGCGCCCGAAGGTGGCGACAAGCGGCTGGTTGTCGCGCGAAGTCGCGAGCGCGCGTTTGTAGGCGGCCTCGATCAGTTTCGCCGCGCCGACCAGCGCATCGGCCCGGAGCGGCATCGGCGTCGCGCCGGCATGGTCGGCCCGGCCGGTGACGATGATGCGTTCGCGGCGGATGCCGACGATATCGGTGACGATGCCGATCGGGATGCGCTCGTTCTCCAGCACGCGGCCCTGCTCGATATGGACCTCGACATAGGCTGCGATGCCGTCTGCCGGCCGCCTGACCGAGGCCAGCTCCGCCGGCCGTCCGCCGACGAAACCGATGCCTTCGCGCAATGTCATGCCGTCCGGGCGGGTCAGCGCCAGATGCTGCTCGCTCAGGGTGCCGGCGAGCGCGCGGCTACCGATGCAGGAGAGACCGAACTCGCTCGGCTCTTCCGCCAGGAAATCGACGACTTCCAGCGTGTGGCGCAGGCGGTCGCCGCGCTCGCTGAAGCTCTGCGCGACTTCCAGCGCGGCGAGCACGCCCAGAATGCCGTCATAGCGCCCGCCGGAAGGCACGGTGTCCGAGTGCGAGCCGATCAGGATCGGCTTCAGGCTCTGATCGGCCCCAGTGAGCCGGCCGATCAGGTTGCCGGCAGCGTCGAGCTCGGTCTCCAGCCCGGCCTCGCGGAACTCCGCCGCGAGCCATTCGCGCCCTTCGAGGAAGCGCGGCGTGAAGGAGCGGCGCGTCCACGGCCGCTCGGGATCGGTGATGGCGGAGAGCGCCTCGATGCGGCGCCAGAGCCGGTCCTGATCGATCGACATGGCGGTCACGCTGCCGGGCGCAGGAAGCGGCCGTCGCCGGCCTTGTTGCGGATTTCCTTGCCGTCCCAGGCGAGCTGGCCGCGCACATAGGTCGCAGCGACGCGGACGCGGAACTCGCGGCCCTCCATAGAGCTCCACTTCACCGCCGACAGGCTCTTGCTGGGATCATGGATGAAGCGGCCGGGCTCCAGCACGGTGATGTCGGCATCCGCTCCGGCCTCGAGCCGGCCCTTGTCGGCGAGCAGGAAGGCCTTGGCCGGTCCCTCGCAAAGCTGCTTCACCACGATGGTCGGCGACAGACCGTGCTCCTCGCAGCCGGTCCAGAGCGCCGGCAGCAGCGTTTCGATGCCTGGCCCGCCCGAGGTGTTCTTGAAGATCATCGGATCGCCCTTCTTCTCCAGCCCCCAGGAGACGTGGTCCGACGAGATGAAGTCGCAATGGCCGGCGGCGAGATGGCTCCAGAGCAGGTCGCTCTCGGCCTTCGGGCGGATCGGCGGGTAGTGCTTGATCTTGGCGCCGAAGCGCGGGCCATGCTCCTCGGCATTGAGCATGAAATACTGCACGCAGCTCTCGACGGTCGCCTTGTAGCCGGCCTGCTTGTACATGTTGCAGATCTCGAAGCCGCGCGAGGTCGAGACGTGGACAGCGTGCGCCCGGGCGCCGGTCTCGGCGCCGATCTCGTAGATGCGGGCGGTGGCGAGGTTCTCGACCAGCGGCGTATGGGCGCGCAGGAAGGCGTCCGGGCCGGTATCGCCGGCTTCGATCAGCCGGGCGATGTTGCGCCGCGTCATCTCCTGGTCCTGGTTATGGACGCCGCAGAGCAGGCCGGTCGGCTCGATCAGCTTGAAGGCCTCGTAGAGCGTGTCGTCGCCGATGCGGGGGAAGCGCGTCGGGTTGGCCTCGAAGGTCGAGAACTTGAAGGCGCAGGCGCCGGCCTCGACCAGCCCCGGAATGGCATGAAGCCCGTTCTCGATGGTGATCGTGGCATAGAGCGCGACATCGACATGGGCGTCGCGCTCGACCACCGCGACCTTCTCGTTGAAAAGCTTGGCGCTGGTGACCGGTTCCGGCTCGTCATAGGGCATGTCGACCATCACGGTGACGCCGCCGGCTGCCGCCGCCCGCGAGCACATGCCGATGCCCTCGTGGTTGGCCTGGCTGCCGGAATGGACCTGCCCATCGATGACGCCCGGCATGATCCACTGTCCCCGGAAATCCTGCGTCTCGCGGGCCGAGGGCGGCGTGCCCTGGCCGACCTTGCCGACCTTGCCGCCGCTGACGGCGACATAGCCATCCTCGATGATCCGGTCGGACAGCACGATATTGCCGCGAAGGACGAGATCGAAATCGCTCATGTTGGGTATCCGGTGATCCTGCGGGGTAGACGAAGGAGTGCGTTCAGCCTTCGCGGCCGAGCGCGTAATCGGTGAAGTTCATGCCGAGCGCCTTCTCGACGATCGGATAGACGCTGGGGTCGGTCACGCTGGAGCTCAGCGGAATCTTGCTTTTGGGCACGCGCAGCACCGAGAGCTCCATGCCCTCGCGGACATGGCCGGCACTGACCGGCTGGCCGTCGCTGTCGAGCGTGGTGATCACGTCCGGGAAGCAGGCATGGCGGGCGCCGTCGAGATCGGTCACCGCCATGTACTCGTTCATGACATGGATGATGCGGGCGGCCGCGCCGGTGCCGACCTGGATCGTGCCGATGTCGAAAGCTTCATTGGTGTAGCACACGTCCTTCTTGGCGACGGTGCCGCGTGCGATGATCGTGCCGCCGGTCTCGTCGCAGATCGCGTCGATCACGGCGCTGCCGCCCTTCGGCTTGGCGGCGAGGATGCGCTCGCCCAGCGCCAGCGCCATCGAGATGCCGCCGAGCGCCGCGTTCTTGCGGACATAGGCCGCCGAAACGGGATTGCGGCAGGAGGCGATGAAGCCGCCGGACATGTCCGAGGCCGTGCGCAGGATCGGCGAGATCTTGGCGGTCGCGCCTCGTGTCACCAGCTCGATATACTGGTTCTTCGAACGGTTGCCGCCGACCGCGACCTGGATCGTCGCTTCCGGGCTGTTGGCGAGGCCGATCGAGCCCATGTCGCCGGTGGGGTGGGCGCGGATGTCGCCGACGGCATCGACGACCTTGACCCCGAGGATCGCGCTTGGAAGCCAGGCATTCAGCGTGCTCGACATGCCGTTCTGGCCGATGATCAGGCCGTAGATCGGCTTGCCCAGCGCTTCTTGAAGCAATTGTACGGCCTTGACGTAGTCGATGCCCCACATCTCCCACTCGGTCGTGCCGGCGGGGGCGCCGATGGCGGCGGCGGTGGCGATGATCGCGTCGTCGGGGATTTCGTCCATGGTGACGAGTTCGGGCTTGCCGGTATTGACCGCGGCGGTGCCGAGCATGCGGCCATGATCGGCCCAGCCGCCACCACCCGCCGCGAAGACCGACCCGCCCGCAACCGCCGCTTCGACATCCCTGCTCGTCAGAAAGCGTCTCATCGGCCGGCCTCGCTCTTCTCCCGAGCCGGTCGTTGCCGGCACGCTGGCGAACTTAGGGCGCTAGGCGCGAAATGAATCATGCTTATTATGCGACAGACCATAATCGGATGTTATCGCCATGCGCCTCAATCTCCGGCAGATCGAAGTCTTCCGGGCCATCATGATCACCGGCTCGATCAGCGGCGCGGCCCGTCTGCTCTCGGTCTCGCAGCCTGCGATCAGCCGCCTGCTCGCCTATACGGAGGATCGACTGGCGTTGCGCCTGTTCGAGCGTGTGCGCGGCCGCGTCCAGCCGACGCCAGAGGCGCGCCGCCTCTTCCAGGAGGTCGACCAGGTCCATCAGGGCGTGGTCAGGGTCAACGAGCTCGCCGAGGAATTGCGCGAGCGCGGCACCGGCTCGGTGCGGATCGTCGCGAGTCCGAGCGTCGGCCAGGCGCTGGTGCCGGATGCCATCGCCCGCTTGCGCGAGCGTTTCCCCGATCTGCGCGTCGAGTTCGAGGTGCTGACTCTCCTGGAGGTCGTCGCCAAGGTCGTGGCCGGCCGTGCCGATCTCGGCGTCTCGATCATTCCCGTCGACGAGCCGACGCTCAATACGGAGATTCTGACGGAGGGGCGACTGATGGTGATCATGCCGCGCGACCATTCGCTGGCGCGATTGCGCGTCGTCCGCCCGGCCGATATGGCGCCTTACCCGCTGATCGGCTTCGGGCCACAGACGCCCTATGGCGATGTCGTCGGCCGGGCGCTCACCCTGAAATCCGCACCGCTCAGGATCAGCACCGTCGTGCGTTTCACGCCGGTCGCCTGCGCCATGGTGCGTGCGGGTGCCGGCGTTGGCGTCGTCGACGAGTTTGTGCTGCGCGGGCGGACCTGGCCTGAACTGGTCTCGCGACCGTTGGCGCCGAAGACGCGTGTCCGCGCCCATCTGCTGACGCCGCGCTTCGAGCCATTGTCACGCACGGCGAACGCTTTCGTCGACATTCTGCGCGGCCTGGTGCCGCCGCCGCCGGCCAGAAAGGGCGAGGAAGGTGAGGGTGGCGCTTAACATCAGGTTATGGCCACCCGACAATAAATGATTGGCTGGGCATGATTTTGCCCTGTTAGGCTCCCTTTGGACATGGCCGGATTGCTGCATGAAAGGGGTGCGGCACTCGCGGTGTAGCCACCACGCATAACGGGAGCGGGAATCATGAAGCTGAATTCGATCAAGCTGACGCGGGCCTTTGCGGCGGGCGCCGTGCTCGCCGCGATGGTCGCCATGCCGGTCATGGCGCAGGATGCCGACCACCCGCAGGGCGAAAAGCTGAAGGTTGCCTGCGATCTCGGCTTCGCACCCTTCTGCTTCAAGACGCCGACCGGTGAGACGACGGGCTTCACCTATGACATGTCGGCCGCGCTGGCCAAGCAGCTCGGGCGCCCCGGCGTCGAGGTGACGGATTCGAACTTCTCGGCGATCTTCGCCGGCCTGTTCTCCAAGCGCTACGAGATGATCCCGGCGCCGACCAACATCACGACCGAACGCGCGGCGCAGATGCTGTTCAGCGAGCCCTATATGCCGACGGGCCTCGGCTTTCTCGTCAAGAAGGGCGGCAAGATCGCCGGTCTCGATGACCTCAAGGGCAAGGCACTGACCGTCAACAACGGCTCGATCTCGGACAAGTGGCTGACCGATAACGAGGCCAAATACGGCTACACCATCCAGCGCTACAACAAGAATGCCGACGCCGTGCAGGCGGTGATGATCGGGCGCGCCTTCGCCAATGTCGCCGACGCCCCGGTCTCGCGTTATGTCGCGACGCAGACGCCGATGGCGGAAGTCCCCTTCGTGCTCGATGGCGGCCGCAATTTCGGCATTGCCTTCCGCAAGGAGGACGCGGCGTTCCGCGCCAAGGTCGAGGCGGCGCTGGAATGCATCAAGAGCGACGGCACGCTGGCCCAGCTCCACGAGAAATGGTTCGGGGTGAAGCCTGCGGCGGATTCCTCGACCGCCAAGATCTATCCGGGCATCGGTGCGCCGGATTTCGAGGGCTATGACGCGACCCCGCACAAGGCCACCTGCAAGTGACCTCCGCGCCCGCCATGAC
This sequence comes from Allobosea sp. FG18, assembly GCF_057809495.1. Classification (NCBI taxonomy): domain Bacteria; kingdom Pseudomonadati; phylum Pseudomonadota; class Alphaproteobacteria; order Hyphomicrobiales; family Alloboseaceae; genus Allobosea; species Allobosea sp. FG18. The sequence goes on along the minus strand of NZ_JBMDKB010000025.1, from coordinate 49,093 downwards.
GGCATCGTCGTCCGAGACGATCGTTTCGATCGAGGGGCTGCGCAAGAGCTTCGGCCAGGTCGAGGTTTTGCGCGGCGTCGACCTCAAGGTCGGCAAGGGCGAGGCCGTCGTGATCGTCGGCTCCTCCGGTTCGGGCAAGAGCACCTGCCTGCGCTGCATCAACCGGTTGGAGGAGCCGACGGCGGGCACGATCCGCGTCGGCGGGCATGAGGTCACCGGCCCTAAGGTCGATCTCGACAGGTTGCGCCGCGGGATCGGCATGGTCTTCCAGGGCATCCACCTCTACCCGCACAAGACCGCGCTGGGGAACGTTTCGCTCGCGCTGCGCAAGGTCGTGGGCCTGAGCAAGGAGGCGGCGGAGACCAAGGCCCGCCACCATCTCGAAGTCGTCGGCCTCGCCCACAAGGCCGATGCCTATCCGGCCGAGTTGTCCGGCGGCCAGCAGCAGCGGGTCGGCATTGCGCGGGCCATGGCGCTGGAGCCGCAGGTCATGCTCTTCGACGAGCCGACCTCGGCACTCGATCCCGAACTCGTCGGCGAAGTCCTCAACGTCATGGTCCGCACCAAGGAGATGGGCATGACCATGATCGTGGTGACCCATGAGATGAAGTTCGCGCGCGATGTCGCCGACCGTGTCGTCTTCATGGATCATGGCGCGATCCTGGCCGAGGGCACGCCGCAGGATATCCTGGTCAATCCGCAGCACCAGCGCATCCGCGACTTCGTGATGCGCTCGCACGGCTGACGGCACCCATGGACCAGATCGTCCGCTATTTCTTTGATTTCTCGCTGATGGCGGCCTATTGGCCGGACATCCTGCGCGGCTTCCTGATCACCGTCCAGATGTCGATCCTGACGGTCCTGATCGGCATCCCGCTCGGCCTCGCGCTGGCGATCCTCAGGCTCTACGGCATCCGGCCGCTGAACTGGCTGATCATCTTCTACATCGATTTCTTCCGCTCGATCCCGCAGCTCGTGCTGATCGTGCTGGCCTATTTCGCGCTGCCCTATTTCGGGCTGGTGCTGGAGCCGATCACCGCGACCGTGCTGGCGCTGGCGATCGTGCTCTCGGCCTTCGCCGAGGAGATATTCTGGGCCGGTATCAACGCCGTAGCGAAGGGGCAGTGGGAAGCCGGCCGCTCGACCGGTCTCTCCTTCACCAGGACGCTGGCCTACATCATCCTGCCGCAGGTCGTGCGCATCTCGATCCCGCCTTTGACCAACCGCGCCATCGGCATCAGCAAGGGCACGACGCTGGGCTCGGTCGTGGCTGTGCCGGAACTGCTCAACGTGACCTCCAGCATCCAGTCCAACGTCGCCAATCCGACCGCGCTGACCGTCGGCGCACTCCTCTTCCTGCTGCTGTTCCTGCCCTTCGTGCGCTTCACGCGCTGGCTCGAACGCGCCTATGCGCATCCGAGGTCATGATGGACGATCTCGTCACGACCTTCCTCAATATCGATGTCCTCCGCCAAGTCTGGCCGCTGCTGCTGCAAGGCTTCTGGATGACGCTGGCGCTGGCCGCCGTCGCCGTGCCGCTCTCCGTGCTCGCAGGCATCGCCATCGCCATGGCGCAGGATGTGCCCAACCGGCTGCTGCGCTTCCTGCTGATCGCCTATGTCGACGTGATGCGGGCGATCCCGCCGCTGGTGCTGCTGATCTTCATCTTCTTCGGCCTGCCTTTCCTCGGCCTGAAGCTGAACGAGTTCACCGCCGCCGTGCTGGCGCTCACCCTCAACGGCTCCAGCTATTTCGCCGAGATCTTCCGGGCCGGCATCGAATCCGTGCCGAAGGGCCAACGCGAGGCAGCCCGCTCGACGGGCCTGAGCTGGTACAAGAGCATGATCCATGTCGTGGTGCCGCAAGGCACGCGCAACGTCTTGCCGGACCTGATCAGCAACACCGTCGAGCTGGTGAAGCAGACCTCGATCGCCTCGGCCGTCGCCTTGCAGGAACTGCTGCGCTCGGCCCAGCTTGCCCAAGGGCTGCTCTATAACCCGACGCCGCTGATCGCTGTGGCGATCGTCTATTTCCTGATGTTCTGGCCCTTCGTGCGGCTGGTCTCGCGCCTGCAGAACCGCACCGCCATGTCCGCCGCATGAGGGCGACGCTACCCGTCGCGTCAACCCGCGACGGGGAACAGCCGTGTGATGCGGTTCGGACTGGTCTCGGCGAGGAAGATGTCGCCGGCCGGGCCGAGCCACAGGCCATGGGCGCCGTTGAGCACCGGCCGACAGCGGCCGAGCAGCGCGCCCTCCGCCGAGAGCAGGCTCAGCGTCGGGATGGAATCGCAGACCAGAATGCGGTCCTGGACATCGGCGACGACGTCCTGCGGCCTGAGGAAAGCGTCCCATACCTCCAGAAGCGTGCCCTCCGCCGTGAAGCTCTGCACGCGGCTGTTCTCGCGGTCCGCGACGATGACGCGTCCGTCACTGAGCACGCAGATGCCGTGTGGCGTCAGGAAGGCTCCCGGCCCGGTTCCGACCGAGCCCCAGCTGGCGATCAGGCGGCCAGTTGCGTCGAAGCGATGGATGCGGCCGTTGCCATACCCATCCGCGACATAGAAGCCGCCATCGGACGCGAAGGCGATGTCGCTGGGGTGATTGAACGGCTGGCCTGGCCGATGGCTCTCGCCGATCTGCTGCCCTACGCGACCTTCGAGATTGCAGAAGAAGATGCGATGCGCGTCGCGGTCGACGATGGCGAGCCTGCCATCGGGCGTTGTCGCGATCTTGTGGGCATCGACGCAGAGTCCTTCGCCCCAGTTTCTGACGAAACTGCCGTCGGCCGCGAGCGTGACGACGCAAGGCCCTTGCGGGTCGACGGCGCTGTCGTGGCGCAGCAGGACATGGACGAGCCCGTCCTCGCCGACCGCGAGATCGGTGACCCGGCCCGGCGTTGCGGGCAGGGCGCCCCAGGGACGCTCGATGCCGTAGAGCCTGTCGCCGAGCGCGACGCGCAGTTCCGTTTTCATCCTGACCTCGTTGCTGTTTCGCGCGCTGCGGGCTGCCATCGATTCATGGCCCCGGCCGCATGGAGAGAAAGACCATGAGCGATTTCGACCTTGTCATTCGCGGCGGCACGGCTGTCACCGCCACCGATATCGGGGCTCTCGACATCGGCATTGCCGGTGGCGTCATCGCCGCGATCGGCACGGGTCTGACACGCGGCAAGGAGGAGGTCGATGCGCAAGGCCTGCTCGTCCTGCCGGGTGGCGTCGACAGCCATGTCCATCTCGACCAGCCCTTTTCCTCCGGCGCCGACATTGCCGATGGCTTCGCCAGCGGCACGGCTTCTGCAGCGGCCGGTGGCACCACCACGGTCGTCTGCCATGCCCCGCAGATCCGCGGCGGCTCGCTCGCTGGCGCGGTCGCCGCCTATGCCGAAAAGGCGAAGCAGGCCCGGATCGACCACGCCTTCCACCTGCTGGTCAACGATCCGACTCCCGAAGTGCTCGACAAGGAGCTGCCGGCGCTGGTCGCGGCCGGGCACCGCTCGGTCAAGATCTTCATGACCTATGACAGCAATCGGCTGGGTGATGCGCAGATCCTTCAGACGCTCGCGGCGGCGCGGCGTGCCGGCGCGCTCGTCTGCGTCCATGCCGAGCATCACGAACTGATCACCTGGCTGACGCAGGCGCTGCTGACGTCCGGCCAGACGGCGCCGCGCCATCTCGCCTGGGCCAAGCCGATGGTGGTGGAGCGCGAGGCGACGCATCGCATTCTCGCGCTGGCCGAGGCGCTGGATACGCCGATCCAGATCTTTCACGTCTCCGGCCGTCAGTCCGGCGAGGAGGTCGCGCGGGCTCAAGGGCGCGGTCAGAGGGCCTGGGCCGAGACCTGCACGCAATATCTCGTGCTCGACGAGGCCGACATGGACCGGCCGGGCTTCGAGGGCGCGAAGTTCATGATCTCGCCGGCCCTGCGCAATGCCGCCGACCGGGAGGCGCTCTGGCAATTCCTGCGCGACGGCGTCATCGACATCGTCTCGTCCGACCATTCGCCGCTGCGCTATGACGATCCGCGCGGCAAGAAGCAGCATGGCGAGAACGCGCCCTTCAACAAGATCCCGAACGGCGTGCCCGGCCTCGCGGCGCGGCTCCCCATTCTCTACTCGGAAGGCGTCGCAAAGGGGCGGATCGACCTGCGCCGCTTCGTCGATCTCGTCGCGACCAACCCGGCAAAGCGTTTCGGGCTCGCCCCGCGCAAGGGCGCGCTCGCGGTCGGGGCCGATGCCGATATCGTGCTGTTCGATCCGAACCTGCGCGTCACCCTCACCAATGCCATGCAGCATCACGGCAGCGACTACACGCCCTATGAGGGTATGGAGCTGCAGGGTTATCCGAGGGCGACCTACCAGCGCGGCCGCCTCGTCTTCAACGGCGAGCGCGTGCTGGCGGAGCCGGGGCAGGGGCAGTTGCTGGCACGCGCGCCTTACGCCGAGATCGCTCCGACCGGTCGCTTTCCGACGCCGTTCGATCCGTTCGGCTGACATTGCCAAGGAGGGCGCTCAGGCGCCCTCCGGCTTTCCGAGCGGGGCGCCGACGCCGGTGCGCTCGGTCAGCAAGCCGTAATGCTCGACGCGGCGATGCCTGGCGAAATCGAAGATCGTCGCCTTGCCGAAGCGGGTGTCGTCGAGATCGCAGGGATGGACGAGCACGCCGTCCTCCTCATGGTCGAGCTCGCCGACGATCTTGCCGTCCGGCGCCGCGATCAATGTGCCGCCGAAGAGGGGATAGCCGTCCTCGTTGCCGGCCTTGGCGACAGCGACGACCCAGGTCGAGTTCTGGTAGGCCCCCGCCTGCACCGACAGGCGGTGGTGGAACATCCGATCGGCCTTCGTCTCGTTGAGCGAGTGCCCGTTGGCGGCAGGGGTGTTGTAGCCGAGCACGATCATCTCGACGCCTTGCAGGCCCATGACGCGATAGGTTTCGGGCCAGCGCCGGTCGTTGCAGATCGCCATGCCGAACAACCCGCCCTCGAATTCCCAGACCGGGAAGCCGAGATCGCCCGGCTCGAAATAGCGCTTCTCGAGATGCTGATGCGCCCGCTCGGGGTCGAACTCGACATGGCCGGGCAGGTGGATCTTGCGGTATTTGGCGACGATCCGGCCGCTGCGGTCGACCAGGATCGAGCTGTTGAAATGCCGTCCCTCGGGGGTCAGCTCGGCGTAACCGAAGCTCATGCCAAGACCGAGCTCCCGCGCCTTGTCGAACAGCGGCTGCGTCTCCGGGCCGGGCATGCTGCGCTCGAACCATTGATCCGCCTCGGCGCGGTCCTCATGATACCAGCGCGGGAAGAAGGTGGTCAGCGCCAGTTCGGGAAACACGGCGAATGTCGCGCCCTGCGCCTTGGCCTTTTCCAGCAGCGCGATCATCCGCGCGACGACCTGCTTGCGGCTGTCGGCCCGCTGGATAGGACCCAACTGTGCGGCGGCGACGGTGATGAGGCGGGGCATCGGCAATGTCCTGATGTGGCCTGTGATCTGGTTCTCTCTGGGAATGGCTGTGGGGCCTGTTCCACCGACAAGCTCTAGAGGCCCAGCCTCCATTGTTCTCATGCTTTATTTGGGATCAGGCATAACCTGATGTTATTCGGATTGGAGCGGTCTTCGGCGTCAAGCCGATGGTCGGTGCCGGAGATACCAGAGCGCGAAGGCGCCGGACACGGCGAGCTGACCGGCGACCAGTAAGAAGGGCCAGTCGAAGCTGCCGGTCCGGTTCGCGATCACGGCAAAGACCAGCGGGCCGCAGATCGAGCCGACGAAGCCGAACAGGCTCGCCCCGGAGGTCACGTCGCCGATGAGGGCGGGCGGCGACACCCGCGCCAGCTCCGCCATATGCACGCCGTTCCAGCCCATCGAGGTCGCGCCGACCAGAGCCATGCAGGGATAGATCAGCCAGGGGTTCGTGCCGGCCGTGCCGATCAGCAGGGCGGTGGCCGATCCGGCAGCCAACGCCAACACGCAGAGAAGCTGCAGGCCGTTGCCCATCCGGTCGGCCAGCCAGCCGAAAAAGATGCGCGCGAAGGTGCTGGCGATGAGCAGGGTCGCGACGAGGTGCCCGGCTTCCGCAAGCGTTCTGCCGTGCCGGGTGACCATGTAGGTCGCGGTGAATGCAGTGATGCAGGCTTGTGAGATCGAGAACGAGACGCCGAGCGCCGTCAGCATCGGCAGCGAGCCGTGCGCGCTCAGGACACGCGCCGAGCGCGACAGCGACGACGGGGACAGGAACATCCGGGCCCAGGCCCGGTTCTGCGTGCCCTTCTCCGCATCGAGGCTCCTGCGGAAGGGTTGCACGGCCAGCGCACTGATCAGGACGACGGCGACCACGGCCCAGATCGCGCCGGTAAAGCCTAGCCCCAGGACCATCGGCGCGACGGCAAAGCCGGCGATGGCACCGCCGAGCGGAACGCCGGCCTGCTTGATCGAAAAGACGAGCGTTCGGTGGCCGGCGGGCGCCGTGCGCATTAGGATCTGGCTGCCGGCAGGCGTGTTGGGCGCGAGGCCGAGCCCGATCAGCAAGGCGCCGGCAAGCCCGATTGCCGCGAAGGGTTGCGACATGAGCAGGAGACCGGCTGCAACGAAGGCAAGCCCGATCTGCAGCGCTCGGACCGGCCCGTGATGGTCGAGCATCGGATTGCCGCAGGCGAGGAACCAGCAGATGCCGACCGAGACCACGGCCGAAACATAGCCGATGCTTTCGGGCGCGAGGCCCCAGCGCTGGGTCAGGAGCGGGCCGAGAAGCGGAATGGCGGCTCCGGCGAAGGAGCTGACGACCTGGACGAGCAGAGTGGCGCTGAGCGCGCTTCCCCACAAAGGCAGCTTCAAGGCGGTTCCCCCGATCCCGTCGCTGCGCGCCTGTCCCGCTTCTGGGATCGAGCGGGTGAAGCGGCAGCGTCAGAAACGTTCATCCGGCAAGGGCTGCGGGCGGTCGAGATGGATTGATGGGCTGACGGGGCTGCGCGGGGAGCATGAGGGCGCGGATTTCGCTCGCTGGCTCTTCGTGGCGATTGGCGGCCCGGCTAGGCCGCGACCGCCTGTTCGATCAGCACGAGCCTCTTGCCAGCCTGGACCGTGTCACCAGGTCGGCAGGAGACCTCGGTCACCACACCGTCGACACCGGTCGAAAGCGATGTGAACAGCTTCATCGATTCGAGCACGATGACGGTCTGCCCGGCCGCGACTTGATCGCCCGGCGTGACGCGGACTTCCGCGACCACGCCCGGCATCGGGGCGAGCACCGCTCCTGAGCCGGCTCCGCCACCACCCGCCGCCATCGCTGGCCGTGCCTCGCTGCCGATCCCGATGTCGAAGCTCTCGCCCTCGAGCGTCAGCCGGACTCGCTCCCCGGCCATGGCGTGGCTTCCGCGCAGCAGCCGGTCTTCAAAGGAGAGTTCGAAGCGCTCGGGGCCGATGCGCAGGGCCAGTTCGATCTCACCATCTGCGTCGAGAACGATGCGTCGTCCGTCCGGCTGGAGCCGAACCTCCAGTTTCGTCTCCCCGCCTTCCTCTCCGGCGATCAGGCGGCTCGTCGCCACGCCGCCGGCCGGGGCCAGCAGGCGGAAGCCTGACAGCGTGTGCCAGGCATCGACGCTCGGACGGGCCGTCTCCCGCTTCTCCAGCCAGAGCAGGGCGGCGACGGCGCGCGCCAGCCGCTGCCGCGGCCGCTTCACGGTCCATCCATCGGGAAACGCTTCCTCGATGAAGCGCGTCGTCGCCTTGCCCTGGGCGAAAAGCGGGTGCTCGACCGCGTCGATCAGGAAGGGCAGGGTGGTCGCCGGGCCGAGAATGGCGAAATCGCGCAAGCCCGCCGCCAGCCGCGCGCAGGCGGTTACGCGGTCCGGCCCGGCCGCGATCGCCTTGGCCAGCAGCGAGTCGTAGAACAGCGTGACCTCGGAGCCGGCGCCGACGCCACTGTCGACGCGGATCGAAGCGGGCTCGGCATAGCCTTCAATCCGCCCCGTATCGGGCCGAAAGCCCTGATCGGCGCGCTCGGCGGTGATGCGAGCCTCGATCGCGTGTCCGCTCTCGCGGATCTCATGCTGCAAGGCCGGCAGCCGCTCACCAGCCGCGATCCGGATTTGCCATTCGACGAGGTCATAGCCTGTGATGGCTTCGGTGACCGGATGCTCGACCTGCAGCCGCGTGTTCATCTCAAGGAACCAGGGCTCGTCGAAGCCGTCCTCCAGGATGAACTCGACCGTGCCGAGATTGTCGTAACCGATGGCCTTTGCCAGCGCGACGCCGCGCTCCAGCAGCTTGCCCCGGATCGCGGGCGCGAGATTGGGCGCGGGTGCTTCTTCCAGCACCTTCTGGTTGTTGCGCTGGACCGAGCAGTCGCGCTCGAAGAGATGAACGACATTGCCGTGCTTGTCGCCCGCAACCTGCACCTCCAGATGCCGCGGGCGCATCACCAGCTTCTCGATCAGAAGGGCAGGGTCGCCGAAGGCAGCCTGCGCCTCGGCACGTGCTATCTCGACCGCAGGTACCAGTTCCTCGGCCGCGAAGACGCGGCGCATGCCCTTGCCGCCGCCGCCGGCTGAAGCCTTGATCATCACGGGATAGCCGATTCGCGCCGCTGCATCGGCCAGCGCCGCGTTCGACTGGTCCTCGCCGGCATAGCCCGGCACGCTCAGTACGCCGGCTTTCTCGGCGATCAGCTTCGAGCCGATCTTCGGCCCCATCGCGGTGATGCATTCGGCGGAGGGGCCGATGAAGATGCGGCCCGCCTGCCGGCAGAGCAGCGGCAGGTCCGGCTTCTCGGAAAGGAAGCCGTAGCCCGGGTGGATGGCCTCGGCACCGCTGCGAGCAGCGGCCTCCGTGATCGCTTCCGCCCGCAGATAGCTGTCGCGCGCGGCGGCGGGGCCGATGCGCACGGCCTCGTCGGCAAAGGCGACATGCTGCGCATCGCGATCGGCATCGGAGAAGACGGCGACGGTGCGGATGCCGAGGCGCCGACAGGTCCGCATGATCCGCACGGCGATTTCGCCGCGATTGGCGACAAGAAGAGAGCCGATCATCGGGTCACATCCGGTAGACGGGGCGATGCCCGGGCAGGTCGATCTCGCGCGCGGCGAGCGAGAGGCACAGGCCGATCACATCGCGGGTCTGGGCAGGCTCGATGATGCCGTCGTCCCAGAGCCGCGCCGTGGCGTAATAGGGCGTGCTCTGCTCCTCGAACTGGCGGCGCGTCTCGCGATCGAGTTTTTCGATATCGGCCTCGTTGGCGCTGCCGCGCGTCAGGCTGGACCGCCGGAGCTCGGTCACTACGGTCGCCGCGACATCCGGCGACATCGTCGCGATGCGCGCATTCGGCCAAGCGAAGAGGAAGCGCGGCTGGAAGCCCCGCCCGCACATGCCGTAATTGCCGGCGCCATAGGAGCCGCCGATGATCACGGTGTAGCGCGGCACCCGCGCATTCGAGACGGCATAGACCAGCTTGGCCGAATGCTTGGCGATGCCGCCGCGCTCGGCCTCGGTCCCGACCATGAAGCCGGTGATGTTCTGCAGGAACAGGAGCGGAATCCGGCGCTGGTCGCAGAGCTCGATGAAATGCGCGCCCTTGAGCGCGCTGTCGGAGAAGAGGACGCCGTTATTGGCGATGATGCCGACGGGCTGCCTGTGGATACGAGCGAAGCCGGTTACCAGCGTCGCGCCGAAATCCGGCTTGAAGGCATCGAAGACGCTGCCATCGACCATGCAGGCGATGACCTCGCGCACGTCGAAGGGCTGCTTCAGGTCGGTGCCGACGATCGCCTCGATCTCGGCCGGGTCGTAGAGCGGCGGCGTGACAGCACGCGCCGGAACGCGCGGCGGCGCCGGCCAGTTGAGCGCGCCGACGATGTCACGAACCTTCGCGATCGCCTCATGCTCGTCCTCGGCGAGATAGTCGCTGACGCCCGAGACCTGCGTATGCATCTCGGCGCCGCCCAAGGTCTCGCCGTCGACGATCTCGTTGATCGCAGCCTTCACGATCGGCGGACCGCCGAGATGGATGCGGCCCGTGCCGCGCACCATCACGACCTCGTCGGACAGCGCCGGGATATAGGCGCCGCCCGCCGTACAGCCACCGAACACCGCCGAAATCTGCGGGAGGCCGGCCGCCGACATCCGGCATTGCTGCAGGAAGGCACCGCCGAAATGGTCGCGGTCGGGGAAGACGCGGTCCTGCTCTGGCAGGAAGGCGCCGCCGCAGTCGACGAGATAGATGCATGGCAAGCGGTTCTCGAAGGCGATCTCCTGCGCCCGCAGGTGCTTCTTGACCGTCTCGTGGAAGAAGGAGCCGCCCTTCACCGTCGCGTCATTGGCGATGATCATGCAGGGTGTGCCGTGGACGACGCCGATGCCGGTGACGATGCCAGCGCCCGGCACCTCGTTGCCATAGAGTTCCCAGGCCGCGAGCGGGGAGAGTTCGAGGAAGGGCGAAAGCGGGTCGACCAATAGGTCGATGCGCTCGCGCACCGGAACCTTGCCGCGCTCGCGATGGCGCGCCCTGAGCTTCTCGCCGCCGCCGGCCAGCACGCGCGCATGGCGCTCGCGCAAGGTCTGGATCAGCGCACCATAGGCGGCCCGCTTCTGCTGTTGCTCGGCTCCGGAGCCGATCCTGCTTTCGATGACCGGCATGCGTGCGGAGTCTCCTCGGACGTCCCTGCGGCTCGCTCGCCGTCGGGTTCATTTCAACCTACCTACCGGTAGGCAGTTGAGCAAGGGGAATCGACACCTGCGCGCCGGGCGGGTGCTTGCTTCTCGGTGGTCGATATCTTGCTCGTCGCAGCGCCACCGGTGGCGCGGTGGGCAAGGAGCGGCTACGGCGGCGGCATCAGCGTTTCGATGGCTTCGGCGATCGCATGAGCCTTGGCGCGATGCGGCATATGGCCGATGCCGGGCAGGGCGATCAGGCGGGCGCCGGGAGCGTCGCGCGCGATCGCTGCGGAATGGGCGGGAGCGACGATGGCGTCGCGATCTCCGGTGATGGCGATGACCGGCACGCGCAAGGTCCTGTAGCGCGGGGCTTGCGACCGCAGGAAAGCATCAGCTGCGACGATATCCTGGAGATTGTTGCGAAAGGCCGTTTCCCGGAACATGAGGGGCAGCTCCGCCGCCTCGCCATAGCCCGCGGGAACGTCCAGCGGCGTGAAGGCGAGGTGCGCACCTCTCGGCAGCAGGGCGCTGCCCAGCGGTATCGCGATGATGCGATTGAAGATCGGGCCGATCAGCGGCGACGTGACGGGAGCATGATAGCGCGCGAGGTCGCCGAGCCACGGGTACAGCATGGCGCTGAGCAGGACGAGCCCGCGCAGCCGCTCTGGCCGTTCAAGTGCGATACGGGCCGTTAGTGCCCCGCCGAGCGAGTATCCGACAAGAACCACCGGCTCCGGCGCGATCCTGTCGAGCAAGGTCATCACCGCTTCTGCCTGCTTTTGCGGTGTAGCCCAATCCCAGCTCTCCGGCCGGTTGCTCCAGCCCTGCCCGGGCCGGTCGACCGCGATGACGCGGTAGTCACGAAGGGCGGGCGCGAGTGTTTCCAGCAGGTCTGCATGGCCGGACCACGCCCCGTGGATGAGCACGATCGTCCCCTTGGGAGCAGGCGGCGCGATGTCGCGATAATGAAGCGTGGTATCGCCGATGGAGGAGAACGAGCCGCGGGGCGGATAGTCTCGTGCTGCCCGAAAGCCCAGCCACTCGCTGTAGAGGGGCAGGGCGAGTAGCACGAAGGCCAGAAGCCAGACCGGCGCAGCCCTGAACAGTTTTCGGCGCGGGCGCTTTCGGAGCTGGCCGGGGTTGCTGATCGGCACATTCGCCTCACGAGATCGGATGACGGGCGTCTCGGCCTTTCAAGGACTTGCCGGATAAAGACAGGGGCGATGCGGGCGTTACCCGACAGCCTTGTCGCGGCCGAGATGAGTGAGCTCCGCCTGGCCGAGGGCGATCCGTCCTTCGATGGCGCCTTCCGCAGTCCAGACCTGAAGTTCCACCGGATGTTCCGGTTCGCCGATGGTGAAGTTGAATTGGGCCGCGAAGATGCCCTCCTGGCGCGGTCGCAGCAACGCTTCGCCAAGGAGGCTCGGGCCCTGGACCCAGATCTTGAGAGGCAACCCGACAGCTTCCTTGGTGAAACCGAGCGTCAGCTTAACCCGCCAGCGGCCCTCGGCGAGGTGGAAATAGGGGCCGTAGAACAGTATCCGCGATCCGCCGGCGGCTTCCGCCACGAGCGGAGCCTCTTCGTTGGGCCGGTCACCCGCAAGAAAGACGCGGTGCGGCCAGATAGACTTCAGGGGAACTCTGGCGTCCCGCAGATGCGCGAGACTGTTTTCCAGAACCAGCGTGACGATGCCTTCTTCAGCCTCGGGAAAGGTTGCCGGCAAGAAGGCCGGCATCGGCCCAACCGCGGCCAGAACGGCATCGGCAAGATCGGAGGACCATTTGCAGCCGAGATGGGCAGCGACGGCATGGATCACGGTATCGGCGGACGTCACATCAGAAGCATCGAGAAAGAGCGCATACTTCTGCGGGCGACAGTCCCCGATCAGGACGATGCTGGCGCCGATCGCACCGACTGCCTCGCGCAACACAGTATGATGCGGACGTTGGTGATTGACCGCGTCGAGAGCCGAAGTCGTGAAGACGATGGTCCGAACCTGACCCGTTGACAGGACTTCGCGCAGTGGGCGGGAAGGGAAGGATGAGCATGCGAGAAGGTTGGCCATCGCATCATGCTCAAAAGGATCGGTCTTATCGATCCAATGTTGCTGCATGTAGGGATGGATCGCCTGCGCCAGAAGACGAACGACCTCGAAGCCCCAAGACGTGTAAGCGCACGGTATACCTAGAGCGGCGATCATCATGGGTAGCTCACGGCATCACGGGCTGCGCCAAGGATCCGCTCACAGCGACGCATAGATCGAGCAGGCCAGATCGAGATCGTAGAAGACGCGGCCGCGGCCCTGTTTCAGGACGAGGGCCGAGCTGCAGAATTCCTTGGCAAAATCCATCGAATGGATGGCCATCAGCATGGCGCGGTCCTTGCGCTTGACCAGCAACTCGTCATGGCAGCGCTGCTGGAAGCGCCTGTCGCCGACGAGGATGACCTCGTCAATGAGATAGCATTCGAAATCGATCGCGAGGGACAATGCGAAGGCCAGGCGCGCCCGCATGCCGTCCGAATAAAAGCGAAGCTGGGTGAAGAGCTGGCTGCCCAGCTCGGTGAAATCAGCGACATATTCGACGACGTCCTTTAGCGGCGCGCCGTAGAGGGTCGAGATAAAGCGGCAGGTGTCATAGCCGGTCATTTGGCCTTCGAAGCCACCGCCCAGCGCGAGCGGCCAGGACATGTTCAGCCCGCGATGGACCGAGCCGCGTGTGGGTCTTTCGACGCCCGCCAGGATCTTGATCAGCGTCGACTTGCCGGCGCCGTTGCGGCCGAGGATCGCCATGCGCTCGCCGACGCCGACACTGAAGGAAATCCCATCGAGAACCCGCCTGCGGCCATGCTCGGTATGGAACTCCTTGACAATGTCGTCGGCGCGTATCGTGCGTTCGGCCTTCTGGGGCGGGACATTGGGTTGCGCGCGGCTGGCGAGTGACCAGGCCATGTCAGTGTTCGTTCCCGCGCAGGTTGTTGACGAGCGAGCGGCAGATCGCGTGAACCGAGAAGCTCAACGCCATGACGATTGCGATCCATTGAAATCGCTTTGGCTGGTTTGGATAGTCCGCGGCATGCGGCTCGACGACACGCTCAAGATAGAGCTGTTGCCGCTGCGATTCGATCCGCGCGCTCTCGAGAGAGGACAGGGCGGAGGCGAGGACGCGGTCACCAAACTCGCGTTCGAGCACGAGGCGCTCATATTCGGCGATGATCGGCGCAAGAGCCTGTGCCGACCCACCGATCTGCTGCTTTTCCTCGGCGATCTGCTGCTCGATCGCCTGACTGCGATTCCGCAGATTGGCGATCTGCGGACCCTGCGGCGAATTCCGCTGGGCCTCGGCGAGCTGAGCGCTGACCTGCGCCGCCTCGAAGGACAGCTTGCCGATCGTTTCCAACAGATTCTGGGAGGATTTCGCTGGGTCGACCGTTCCGGCGCGCGTGCGGAACGCGGTGAGTTCTTCCCGCCGCTGGAACGCGCGTTCCTTCGCGGTTTCGACCTCGGCTTCAGCAGCACGAATCGTGTCGCGCCGGGCCCGTTCGTTCAGCCGGTTGATCAGGGCTTCGGAGCCTTGCAGCAGCACCTGGGCGATCCTGACCGAATCCTCGGGCCGGAAGCTCTGCACGACCAGCGTGCTGATGCCGGTGGCGCTGTCCTGTTTGATCGAAACGAAATCGAGATAGCGATCGAACAGTTTCTCCTTGAGGTCCCTGGAGAACCAGCCTGGGAAGCGCCAGACGGGATCGCTTTCGGGGCGCGACAGGATGGCCCGCAGATCCGCTTCCCGCACGAGCAGGTCGACGGCGTCACGCGAGCGGACGAATTGATGGACCGCACTGGCTTCGTCAGAGGCGCGCTCCATGCCCGTGGTCGTCGGTATCGCGCCTGCAATCTGGTCGATGCTCGTCCGGCTCTGGCTGCGAACGACGAATTGCGCTTCCGATGTATAGCGATCGGCGGCGATCAGCCCGTAGTAAAGCACGGCAATGAGGCTGGGCAGAACGAATGTAATGAGCAGAAGGGCATGACGGCTGAGCCAGATCAGCCAGCCGGGGCGATGTTTTGCGGCGGGCACATGCAGTTCGACGCCGTCGGCCCGCAGGGGAACGAGCTCGACATATTCGGTGACGTGGTCCTGCGTGACGTCCTGTGACATCGTCGTCTTCTGATCTCTGCGTGAGGATGCTAGATAGCAGGCCGACTTCTGGATAGGAATGCCGGAACCGATGCTTCCGGCTGCGGTATATATGGGCGCGCTATGAACCCGGCTCTGCGGCTTTGCGAAGGCGACACGGTGTCGAGATGAGGCAGCGCTTCGAAAAGATTTCCCGCCGCCTGCGGCCGATCGCGCATGCGGCGCGCCCGCTCGCGGCAAAGCGTTTCGGGCTGCCGTTTGTGCGAAACGCCACCGACGATTCGGAGGCGGAGAATCAGGCGGCGGTGCGCCGCCCTGCGCCCCGTCCTCGTTTGAGCGGCAGCAAGGCTGCGTTCCTCGCCGTCGTGATGCTGCCGACAATATTGTCCGCGCTCTATTTCGGGCTGATCGCATCGGATCGATTCGTGTCCGAGGCGACTTTCGTTGTCCGCTCGGCGAAATCGCCGCTGCCCGGTGGGCTTGGAGGTCTGCTGCAGATCGTTGGCATCTCGCGTTCGCAGGACGACAGTTATTCTGTCCAAGAGTATCTTTTGTCCCGCGACGCAGTGGCCGCGCTGTCGCAGCGCCTGCCGCTTAGGGACATGTTCCATCGCCCGGGCGCGGATTTCGTGGCCCGCTATCCGAACCTCATTCAAGGTTCGAGCGAAGAAGAGCTGTTCCAGTATTACAAGTCGCGGGTCAGCGTCATCCATGGCGCGGCGACGGGGTTGACGACCTTGAAGGTCGAGACCTTCCTGCCTGAGGATTCCCTTGCGATCAACCGGACTTTGCTCGAGCTGGGCGAGGCGCTGGTCAATCGCATGAACGAGCGGATTCGCGCTGATTCGATCCGCTTCTCCGAGGCCGAAGTGAAGCGCGGCGAGGAGCGGCTGGTCGAGACGCAGATCGCCATCACCGAATTCCGAAACCGCGAGCTCATGCTCGACCCGTCGATGAGTTCGTTGATCGTGACGGAGTTGATCGGCCGCCTGTCGGCGGAGCTGGCGGTGGTGACGGCGCAATTGCGGGAAGTTCAGGCCGCTTCGCCGAGCTCGCCGCAAATCCCGGGCTTGCAGCGGCGTGTCGCTGCGCTTGGAAGTCAGATCGTTCTAGAGAGGCAACGGGTTTCGAGTGCTTCCGACGGGCTTGCTGATAAGATCGCCGGCTACGAGCGGCTGAACCTCCAGCGTGAGTTTGCCGTCAAGGCTCTGGCTTCGGCGGTGACCAGCCTGGAAGTGGCCCGCAACGATGCGCGTCGCCAGCAACTCTATCTCGAAAGAGTGGTCGAGCCGCATGTCGCCGACTTCGCCGAGCAGCCCCGCCGACTGCGCAGTGTGCTCCTGACCTTCGCGGGCAGCATGATGGTGTTTTTCGTCGGCTGGCTTCTTCTCGCCGGCGTCCGCGAGCATGGCGTCAAGATGAAGTGACAGAGGAAAGCGGCGGCTGCATGCCGCTCCCCAAGTCGGGGCGAGCCGAAGCCAGCGTGAATTCGAGCATTGAGCGCCCGGGTTTTCGCGTGAAGGGCGCTTGCTGCAAGGGAATCTGGGGTTGCGCTTCGGATCCCGTTGATTCTTTGGCATTTTAGTAATCATGTTTACTGAAGCGGCGGCCTTCGTAACCGATCGGCGATGCGAAGAGACCACACTGCACAGCTGAAAATGCCCACGACGCTTCGGCTCGGTTCCCAAATGGGTCGATCGATGGTAGTCGCCGGGTGGCTTAGGAGATGGGAACTGTGCGGGTTGGCCTAATCGCGATCTTGTCCGTCATGGCGTTGACGGGCTGCTCCAATCTGCCCTCGAGCGGCCCGTCCGCTGCCGACATCATCGCGCAGCCTGCCGACGGAGCGACTTTCGGTTTCGAGCTGATCGATCTGAACCCCGCTTCGCTGGCCGCGATCAACGGTCGCGCGAGCGACAGTTTCAACGGCAGCTTCGGCGACCGCAGCGGAGCCACCGAAACCCGAATCGGCGTCGGTGACTTCGTCGCCGTGACGATCTGGGAAGCCGGTGCCGGCGGCCTCTTCTCCGCGCCGCTGACGACAGACCGCTTCACGCCGGGATCGCGCACGGCAACCATCCCCGAGCAGGGCGTTGCCCGCGACGGGACGATTTCCGTGCCTTATGCCGGGCGTATCAACGTCGCCGGCAAGACGACCGCCCAAGTCGAGGCGACGATCCAGGAACGCTTGGCTGGCAAGGCGATCCAGCCGCAGATCCTGGTGACGCTCAGCCGGCCGATCAGCAGCGCTGTCGCCGTGACCGGCGAGGTCGCGGCGGGCGGTCGCATTCCGCTCTCCAACAAGGGCGACCGGATTCTCGAGGTGGTCGCAGCGGCTGGCGGCATTCGCGCGCCCGTCAACGAGACGGAAGTGCGCCTCACCCGCGGCTCGCGGACGCTCGCGGTGCCGATGATCACGATCGTCAACAACCCCGCCGAGAACATCTATCTGCGCGGCGGCGACACGCTGACGCTGGTCCGCAATCCGCGCACCTTCATTGCCGCCGGCGCCACCGGCCAGAATGCGGAGATTCCGTTCAACGCCGATGCGATGAATCTGGCGCAGGCGATCGCCAAGTCGGGCGGTCTGCTCGATTTCCGTGCCAATCCGGAAGGCGTGTTCCTCTACCGCTTCGAATCCGCCGAAATGCTGCGCCGGATCAAACCTGACAGCCCGCTTCTCGGCATGGGCGGCAGGATTCCGGTCGTCTATCGCGTCAACCTGCGCGATCCCAACGGCCTCTTCGTGGCACAGGGGCTGCGGATGCAGCGCGGCGATATCCTCTACGTTTCGAACGCGCCGCTGACCGATCTGCAGAAGGCCTTCTCTGTCTTCCAGAGCCTGACCTCGCCTGTCGTGCAGGGCGCCAGCATCGCCGCCGGCTTCAAGTAGGCGAGACTGAACGGATCATAGGGGCGTCGCCTCTGGGCGGCGCTTCTCGACGACAGCGCGTTGTTTGGACGAAGCGGAACGTGAACCAGCTCCGGAGGCTCGAGGAAGAGGCGATCTTCCTGTTGCGGGAGACCGCCGCGCTGTTCCGGCGGCCGGTCATGCTCTATTCGATCGGTAAGGACTCGACGGCCCTGGCCCATCTCGCCGCCAAGGCGTTCTGGCCCGCGAAGCCACCATTTCCGCTACTTCATATCGATACAACTTGGAAATTCCGCGAAATGATCGCGTTTCGCGATCGACTGGCGCCGACGCTCGGCTTCGACCTGCAGGTGCATGTCAACCGCGACGGTGCGGCGCGCGGCGTCTCGCCGGTCTCCGTCGATGCGAGTACTTATACCCGCATCATGAAGACAGATGCGCTCAAGCAGGCGCTGGAGCAGGGCGGCTTCGACGCAGCGATCGGCGGGGCGCGGCGGGACGAGGAGAAGAGCCGCGCTAAGGAGCGCATGTTTTCGCTGCGCAGCCCGCAGCATGGCTGGGAGCCGCGCAGTCAGAGGCCGGAATTCTGGCGATTGGCCAATCCGCATCTGCAGTCCGGCGAGACCATGCGCGTCTTCCCGCTCTCGAACTGGAGCGAGCGCGACATATGGCGCTACACGCTTGCCGAAGGCATTCCGATCGTTCCGCTTTATCTGGCGCGCCCACGCCCTGTCGTGCGGCGGGGCGGCTCGCTCATCGTGGTGGATGATGAGCGTATGCCGCTGAATCCGGGCGAGGCTCCCGTGCACCGCTCGGTCCGCTTCCGTTCCCTCGGCTGTTATCCGCTCTGTGGAGCCGTGGAATCGGAGGCTACTACGGTTGCGGAAGTGGTCGCGGAGCTGGAGGGGGCCACGACCTCCGAGCGGCAGGGCCGGCTGATCGACGGCACGGGCGCAGCGTCGATGGAAGCGAAGAAGCGGGAGGGCTATTTTTGAACCCCGTTTCCGCAGTCTACTACGCCACTTTCGGCGAGACCGAACGAGCCTTGCCGGTCGATCGCCCGCCTGCGTTGCGCATTCTGACGTGCGGTGCGGTCGACGACGGCAAATCGACCCTGATCGGGCGCATGCTCTATGAAGCTGGCGCCGTCCCCGACGACCAGCGCGCTACGCTTGCAGCGGACTCCCGTCGCTATGGGGCGGCCGAAGGTGAGCTCGACTTCGCCCTGCTGACGGACGGGCTGGAGGCCGAACGCGAGCGCAACATCACGATTGATGTCGCCTATCGCTACATGTCGACCGCGAAGCGCGATTTCATCATCGCCGACACGCCGGGCCACGAGCAGTACACGGCGAACATGGCCACGGGCGCCTCGCAATGCGAGGTCGGTATCATCCTGATCGACGCCGTGCGGGGCTTGCGGCCGCAGACCTTCAGGCATGCCGCGATCTGCAGCATTCTCGGCGTCCGGCACGTCGTCCTGGCCGTCAACAAGATGGATGGGGTCGGCTTCTCGCAGGAGCGCTTGAATCAGCTTGTCGAGGAATTCGCGCCGGCTGCGCGGCATTTGCAACTCGACATGGTTGTAATCCCGATATCCGCCCGCAATGGCGACAATGTCGTGAGCGCCAGCGCCGCGATGCCCTGGTATGGTGGGGCCACCCTCCTGCAGCATCTCGAGCAGGTCGAGATCGTCAGTCCCGCTGAGGAAGCGGGCTTGCGCCTGCCGATCCAAGGCGTGAACCGCACGCCGGAAGGCGAACGGCTCTATGTCGGCACGATAGCCGCGGGAGTGCTCTCCGTGGGCGATCGGGTCAAAGTCGCGGTCGGCGGCGCCGAGGCCACGGTCCAGCGCTTGATCGGCAGCGAAGGTCCTGTCGAGCGGGCCGTGGCCGGAACGGCCGTGGCACTGACCCTCGCGCCGGAGATCGATCTCGGCCGAGGCGACCTGCTCCATGCCGGGCCGGATGCTCCGGCCTGTTCCAACCATTTCTCGGCACATGTGGTCTGGTTCGCTGATCACCCTCTCTTCGCTGGGCGGGACTACGAATTGCGCTTGGGCACCCTGACGAGCCCGGTGACCGTGACCGCGATCCGGGGAAAGCTCGATATCGTCAGCGGAGCCCGCATCGCTGCAACAGAGATCGCGCGCGACGAGATCGCGATCTGCCATCTGGCGACGCCCGGAATGATGGCCTTCGACAGCTACGCCCATTGCCCGGCCACCGGTGGCTTCCTGCTGATCGACCGGGTCACGGGCGAGACCGTCGCGGCGGGAATGGTGCGCAATGCCCTCGACCGCGGCAGCAACCTGTTCGCTCAGACCCTGACGATCGACCGCCGGGCGCGCGAGAGCCTGCTCGGGCAGAAGGGCGCGGTGCTCTGGTTCACCGGTCTGTCCGGGGCGGGGAAATCGACCATCGCCGATGGCCTGGAACGCAGGCTTCACGCACGACGTAAGCTGACGATTCTGCTCGACGGCGACAATGTCCGCCTCGGTCTCAATCGCGATCTCGGCTTCACCGAGGGCGACCGTGTCGAGAACCTGCGCCGGGTCGCCGAAGTCGCGCGCTTGATGGTCGATGCCGGGTTGATCGTGCTGTGCAGCTTCATCTCGCCCTTCGCTGCCGATCGCGCCATGGTGCGCGAGCGTCTGGCGGGCACGCCGTTCTTCGAGATTTTCGTCGATGCCCCGCTCGATATCTGCGAGCACCGCGATCCGAAGGGCCTCTATGCCAAGGCCCGGCGTGGCGAGATTCGCAATTTCACCGGGCTCGATTCGGCCTATGAGCGGCCGGCTGCGCCCGACCTTCATCTTGACTCCGGGCGGAGCGAGCCCGACGAGCTTGCAGAGCGTGTAGTGCGCTTTCTGGCGGAGCAAGGTATCGCGGTTTAGGCGAAGGCGCTGCTGCTGGTCGGCGTATCGGCTCCGGCGAGCGAGGATGGACTATTGGCTGTGGCACTGCTGCTCGACTTTCTTCGCCTTCTCGGCCTCGTGATCGCGGCCGTCGTCCTTGTCATGCTTCTGACCGGGCTGTTCTTCGAGGTGATGAACGCCCGTCACCCTGAGCGCCGCATCCAGAAGGATCGGGTCAATCGACGGAAGTGGAAGGAGCTTTGGCAGGCACCGGTCTCGATCCTCACGCTGTCGACCTGCTTCGCCTTCGGCCTGTTCGCGCAGCAGCAGGGCTGGTCGCTGGCGCCATTGGAGCTGAGTTGGTGGTCGGGGCCTTTGACGCTGCTCGTCTCGGTCGTGCTTTACGACGCGTGGTTCTACTGGGTGCACCGTCTGCTCCACAGTCGCGTCTTCTACCGCTTCCACGCATTGCATCATAAGAGCGTGGCCCCGACGGTCTGGAGCAATCACCACGAGAGCTTAGTCGAGGCGCTCTTGAACCAGGCTTACTACGCGATCATCGTCTTCATCCTGCCGATCCCCTGGCAGATGCTCGTGCTGCAGAAGCTCTACGATCAGATCAGCGGGATGCTCGGCCATGCCGGCTTCGAGCATTTCGCCTCACCGGCCGGCCGTGCGCCCTGGCCCCTCGCCAGCACCGTGTTCCATGACCAGCATCACGGCACGTTCAGGTTCAACTACGGCCACACCTTCTCGCTCTGGGACCGTTGGATGGGCACACTGCATCCGCGCTACGACAATACGTTGAAGAGCTTCGAGCCGACCCGGAACGACCCGGAGGCGCCCGAGCCGCGTGCTCCGGAGCGTCCGTGACGCATCACGGGTGAAGGCCTGCGCTTAGGCGCTGCCATCCTTCTGGTAGCGCTGGGCGAGATAGACGACGCCGCCCTCGCTCAGCTCGCGGTAGAGCACCGAGCCCTTCGCGCCGGCGAATTCGCTGATGAAGCCGCGCATGAAGCGGATCTTGGAGATGCGGGCCCGCTTGCGCAGCTCGGCCGCGTCGAGGGCGGCGGTGACGCCTGACGACAGATCGGTCTCGCTGTGCAGCGTGAGGCCGGGCACTGCCAGTTGCTGGCGCAGCAGGGGAAGCGCGCTCTTGCCGCGCATGTCGGCGAAGGTGAACCAGCCGCCGGGAGCGAGCACGCGCGCGACCTCACGTGCGAAGGCCGGGACATCGCCGTAGCAATGCGAGGATTCGATATTGACGACGATATCGACCGAACCGTCGGGGAACGGCAGCTTTTCCGCATCCCCGATCTCGAAGGTCAGGCTCGCCGTGTCCTGGTTGAGGCGGCGTGCCAGTTGCACCGTTGCCGACGAATAGTCCAGCCCCGTGACAGCCGCCGGGCCGTGATAGCGCGCGATATAGCGGGCCCCGCCGCCGCGGCCCGAGCCGATCTCAAGGACCCGCGCGCCTGCCACCGGCAGGCCCGCCACGGCCTGGGCATAGAGCCCGATGAAAGGGCGGTCGGCTTCGTCGCCCGGTTCAAGCGGAAAGGCTGCCCCCGGCGGCAGGAAGCCGTAATTCATGAAGCGCCAGTCATCGTCGCGCCAGCGCCGCGACAGGATGTTGTAGAGGCCGCGCCAGAGCCATTTCCGGGTCCGCGGAAAGGCGCCCCTGTCGATGGCCTCCAGCAGGCGGGAGAAGGCTTGGCTCGCCACCGCGCTATGCCTCAGACGCCGGGCTTGGGAGCAGCCGCGGCGGGCGGCGGCGGCAGGTTCGCCGCCAGCCAGTCGCGCCCCTTGCGCATCAGCTCCTGGTCGTCGCTGTTGCGGGGGTCGAAGCCCGGCAGGTAGTAGCGCAGCGTGTTCGGCAGGCAGCGCCGCCAGTAGCCGGGATAGACCATGGTCACCCAGAAGAAGCGCAGCCAGAAGCGCAGGCCCGTCTTGACCCCGTCGGCCTTGGCATAGATCGGCACGTTCCGCAGGAACAGTACGAGGAAGGGGAACAGCGTGCCGTTCATGCCGAGGACGCGGACCAGATAGCGCTTCCAGCTCGACATCTCCGGCGTTGCCGCCTTGAGCACGTCGAGCGCGACCGCCTTGTGCTCCAGCTCTTCGAGCGCATGCCACATCCACAGCCGGCGATAGGCCGGCGCGGCCTTGTCCATCAGTTCCGGGTGGCGCAACGTCAGCGTCGACAGGGTTGCCGTCATATGTTCGATCGCGCAGGTGATCGACAGCCGGTGCAGCGGGTTCTTGACGATCTCGAAGCCCTGCCGGATCGGCTTCTCCATCTTCTCGACATCGTAGCCGAGCGACATCATCGCACGGTTGTATTCCTCGTGCTCGCGCGTGTGATAGGCCTCCTGCACGGAATAGCCGCTGATCTCCGCCGCGAGCTCCTTGTCCTGCAGCTTGGGGCCGTAGTGCTTCAGCGAGCGGATGAAGAAGCGCTCGCCCTCTGGGAGGAAGATCGACAGCCCGTCGATCAGCACGGTCTTGATGATATCGTCTTCCAGCCAGTGGCGCTGGGCGTTTTCCAGGATGCCGAAGCGGATATCGCGCGGGATGATGTCCTCGGCATTGCCCATGTGCTGGCTTCCTGCCGCGTTCGAAGCATGTGCCATCAGCGCTTGTCCATCCGGTGGATCGTCCTGCCGCATCGGTCCGTCGGCCGGGCTTACCTACCGCCGATCATCCGAGCCGTCGAGGCAGGATCGCATAGCAAAAGCAAGTCGATGCAGAGTTGTCCTGCACAATTTTGAATGAAATGCCCGCAGCTTAGAGTGGTTTCAAGGTGCCGAGATAGTTCGCGAACTGCGCGACGGTTGGGTAATCCTGCGTGACGCCGGGATAGAGCTCGACGCGATACTCCTGTTCGATCTCCAGGACGAAATGGACGGCGGCGGCCGAATCGAGGCCGAGGCTGGCGAACGTCGTCGCAGGCTCGATGCCGGCTTCGTCGATGTCGAGCATGGCGGCCAGGCTGGACCGGCAGAAGCGTTCGATATCCGGGGCGGGCGGCATGATGATCCCTAGGGTTGGGCGCGGGCGCTTCGCTTGCCGCGCCGGCGGACTTGCGTCAAGCTGAAGCCGCGCTGCGGTCCTCGGCGTCTCCCGTCAGGTTCCAGGGTTCGAGCGTCCCCTCCAGCCAGCGAAGCCGGGTCAGGCTGCGCTGGACCTTGCCGCTCGTCGTCTTCGGCAAGGAGCCCGTCCGGATCAGGACGATCTTGTGCAGGGCGACATCGTGATTGTTGACCACAGCCGCCTGCACGGCGGCGACCACCTCGGCCTCCGCAATGCCGTGGCGCTGCGTGCGCTCGACCTCCTGCACGACGACGATGCGTTCGGCGTCATGCTCGTCGGTGATCGTGAAGGCGGCGCCATGGTCGCGCCGCAGCGAGGGGTGGCTGGCGGCAACCGTCGCTTCGATATCCTGCGGGTAGTGATTGACGCCGCGGATGATCATCACGTCCTTGATGCGGCCGACGACATGGAGCTCGCCCGCTTCGTCGAGATGTCCGAGATCGCCGGTCCGCAGCCAGGAGCCGCTGGCGCCGGGTGCGTCCGTCTCCAGCCTTGCCCGGAAGGTCTGCTCGCTTTCCTCGGGGCGCTGCCAGTAGCCGTCGGCGACGCTGGAGGCCTGGATCCAGATCTCACCGATCGCGCCTTGGGGCAGCGGGTGCCGCGTCTCCGGGTCGGTGATGGAGATCGTCAACCCGGCCATGGGAGCGCCGCAGCTGGCGCTGGCGTGCCGGTCGGCGGCGTCCTCGGGCGGGGCGATGCGCGCGGCCTTGAGCGCCTTCGCGCTGACGTCACGCGTGGGGGGCAGGGAGCCTCGCTTGCCGGCGGTGACGAGCAGCGTCGCCTCGGCCAATCCGTAGGCGGGGCGCATCGCCTCCGGCGCGAAACCATAGGGTGCGAAGGTCGCGGCGAACCGCTCCAGCGTCGCGGCCCGCACCGGCTCGGCCCCGTTGAGGGCGATCTTCCAGCTGCTGAGGTCGATGCCGTCCATCTGCTCCGGCCGGAAGCGGTCCACGCAGAGATCGAAAGCGAAGTTCGGGGCGGCGCCGACCTCCGCGCGATGCTCGTGGATGGCGCGTAGCCAGTTCAAAGGGCGATGCATGAACCCCGACGGCGTCAGCAGGACGCAAGGCGCGCCGAGATAGATCGGCTGCAGCAGGTTCATGATCAGGCCGAGATCATGGTAGAGCGGAATCCAGCTGACATGCGCCGAATCCGCATGGTTCCCGAGCCGCTCCCGCATCATCGCGAGATTGTCGATCAGGTTGCGGTGGCTCACCATCACGCCTTTCGGCGCGGAGGTCGAGCCGGAGGTGTATTGCAGGAAGGCGAGGCCATCGGCATTGGGCCGAAAGGCGTCGAGGGGTGCAGGCTCCGGTGCCAGCGCAACCGGGAGATGGCGAATGCCATGCGCCGCCAGGCGCTCCCGCAGCAGACCGCGCGGATCGGGATCGGAAGCCGGGCTCAGCGCCAGGCGCGGCGTGCAATCGGCGATGATCGCCGCGCTGGCGTCGTGATTCGCGTTGCGGCGCGGCTGCATCATCGGCACGGCGACCACGCCCGCCATCAGGCAGGCGAAATAGGCGACCACGAATTCCACGCTGGAGGGAAAGATCAGCAGGGCGCGATCGCCCGGCGTGGTTTCGGCTGCGAGCTGGCGCGCCAGATGCGCGGCCTGCGTGTGCAGCGCGGCGAAGGTCAGGCTCGGCCGCTCGCCGGGGCGATCGGAATAGACGGTCACGGCGGCGATGCCCGGCCGAGATAGGGCCTGGTGCTGCAGGACCTCGGCCAGTGACGAAAAATGGCTCATCGCAATCTATCTACGGAACAAGCGTCGCCAGTGGCCGGGAGTATATTGCACCTGCCGCTCCCTCTTCTGTGCCGAGGCAAGGTCGAGAAAGCTTGCTGCCTTCTATGGAGCGCGCTTCCGGCGAGATCAACCTCAACAGCGCGAAGCTGCCGGCTGCATGTTCACGCGAGTGATGCTAGAGCATGCGTTAATCAGCTTCGTCATGGACGCATGAGAGCCGGAAGCGACCCGCTGGAATTGAGGATGGATACGCTAGCTCAAGCGGATACGCCGCTGGAACCGATGCCGAAAGCGCAGGACGGCTTTTCCCGCTCGCTGCTGCCCGTCATGGAGGTGCGTGAGCCGGCTCGACGTTGGGCGGACGGTTCGGTCTCGGTCGTTCTCCTGGTGCCGGCCCAGGCCTTTCTCTACGGGCCTTTCCTGCGTCTGCCGGAAGGACGGTATCGCCTGTCCTTCCGCTGCCGGGTGCGCCTGCCACTGCAGGGCGATCACCCGGTCATGGGCCTCGAAATCGTCGCGCAGAACCGCCTCCTGCGCGCCTGGCGCGATTATAGCGCGGCGGAGCTTCGTGGCGGCGAGCAGAGCCTGACCTTCGAGGTTCCGCGCGAACTGGGTATCGAAGGCGGCGCCGATGTTCCTTTCGAGTTCCGCTTCACGCATTTCGGCAATGCCTTGCTGACCATGGTCGAGCTGAGGCTGCAGCGCGAGCCCACGGCGGTCGTGCCCGAGAACGTTCCGGCCGAACTCGAACCCTGGCGGTTGCTCGGCCGGCTGCGGACCTTGCCGCTGCCCGGCGCTGTTAGTCTCTCGCCGCTTTCGATCACATCCCTGAAATTGTGGCGTAGTTCGGCGGTTCTGCGGCTTCCGGCTGGGGTCTTTCGCGTCGAGATCGACTGCGCGCTGAAGCAGGCCCGCAGACCTTCGGAGGCCGCGCTGGCGGTCGAGGTCGAAACGCGGGACGGTATTCCGCTTGGGGGAGGCCGCTTCCGGGCGAGTGAGTTGGAAGCTGGCCGGGTTTCATTCGAATTTACAGTGCCGCAGGATATCGGGCTCGACGCCGGCGTGCCGCGCACGATCGATATCCGGCTGCGCCATTTTCGCAATGCGAGCCTGCTGTTGCACTCTCTCGATCTGCGGCGCGTTTCGGCCGATGCACCTGCCCTGGCCTTGCTGGCGCCGTCCGGACGAGTTGCGGCTTCCGGGGGCGCCAGGAAGCAGATCGTCATCTTCGGCAATTGCCAGGGCAATCTGCTGGCGGAGGCGCTGCGCTACCATTCCGGCTTCACGCGCCATTTCTCGGTCAAGCACCACTACATGGAACTGCCGGTGAACCTGCACGAGCAGGGCCGGCGCGACCTGCAGGAATGCGACCTGCTCCTGATTCAGGACATCCGGGAATGGGAGCAATATCCGTTGCGCGCCGATGTCCCGAGCGATCTGCCGACGCTGCGCTATCCTTGCGTGCGCTTTGCCTCGCCCTGGCCTTTCGACGCCTTCAACGGGCCGGACGACAGGCTCGCCCGCAACCGCGACCTTCCCAATTTCGAGTTCACCTATTTCGACGGGCTGCTCGGGCGGCTGCGGCGTCAGATTCCCGATCCGGAGCAGCGCTTCCGGACCTATGAATCGCTGGCGATCGAGCGGCTCATCGATTTCAACCGCCTGCACCAGTTCGAGCAGACAAGGCTCGAGGAGATGGACCGGAAATTCCCGGCGGGAATCGGCTCTTATATCCTCGACAATTTCAGGAAGAAGCAGACCTTCTACACGACGGCCCATCCCAATGGCCGGATCATGAAGATGCTGGTCCGGCAGGTCACCAAGGAATTGGGTCTGTCGCTGAACTTCTGGCTGCCCGGTTCGCTCGATTCGCTGCGACGCCTGCAGGTGCCGGTTCATCCGAAGGTCGCTGCGGCGCTGGGAATCGGTTGGGCTGATGCGCGGCGCAAATATCTCGTGCGCGGCGAGTGGCTGACCTGGGAAGATTATTTCCGGAAATACATCGCCTATTACGGGTAGGGGGAGCCGGTTCAGCCTCCCCAGCCGTTTCCAGATCTATTTGCGGTCGGCGGGTTCCTCGCGCGCAAGCTCGGCTGCGTAACTCGCAAGCAGGCAGATGAAGGCCGTGAAGAGCCCCGCAGCCATCAGCAGGATGGTGACGTCGCACCATGTCATCGTCAGGCCGGCGACGGTGAAGGTGGGCGCGCCGAAGAAGAAGATCGTCGTGTTCATCAGGATGATGAGCAGGCGCATCTCCGTTGGCCCCCAGCCGACCAGCGAGATATGGAACTCGCCGGAGACGCAGGCCTTGACCAGCGAATAGATCGACAAGGCATGGTAGCCGGCCAGCGCCAATAGGGCAAAGTCCATGCGGACATAGGCGGACAGGCCCATGCCGGCGCAGATCAGCAGGTTGCCGATGACGTCGATGGTCTGGTCGAGGAAATAGCCGTATTTGGGCCGCTCGATTTTCCTGAAGCGAGCGAGGCTGCCGTCGAGCGAATCGCCGAACCAGTGAAAGACGAGGCCGAGCGAGGCCAGCCACAGGAAACCCGGCGACCAGGCCGTCAGGACATAGCCCGCCAGTGTGAGGGCCGCTCCGAAGATGCCGAAGGCCGTGAGCTTGTCGGGAGTGACGCGTGCCGGCATCCGCCGGACGAGCCAGGCCAAGGCCTTTCGCTCGATGGCGCCGACGAGGCTGTTGTTGATGCGTATCAATGAAGTCGACTGCTCGGTGCGAAAGGCCAGGCAAGCTATTGCCTCTCGCGCCGCGGGTTTCAAGTGTTGCGGTTGCGAGAAGCCTATGCCATGCGGACGTTGAGCATTCCCGCTCTTCGTGCTGTGTTGAGATCGTGACGATCGGCGACCGAGATCAGCTGAATCCGCCAGGGTTTCCTTGTGCCGATCGCCTATGACGCGACACGCCTGTTCCTCGGACCTTTGTCCCTGACGCCTCGCGGGATCGATCGGGTCGATCTCGCTTACGCACGCCATTTCTTCGAGCATTCGGATGAGGAATGCTGGGCGGTCCTGCCCACCGCATGGGGCACGCGCGCGTTTCCGCGGGAGCGTGTCCTGCGCGGATTGACGCGGCTCGAGGAGCTCTGGGCCGAGAACAGGCAGCCGGCGATCGACGGTGCCTGGATGGCGCTGGCGCCGACCATGCAGGCCGGCAAGTCGTCCTGGCATCTGCCGCGGAACGGCAGTCTGGCCGTCTCCGCACGGATGACCTCGCTGCTCAAGGCGACGGGCATCGGCTTCGGCAGTGATGTCGTCAAAACCCTCAAGCCCGGGACCGTCTACGTCAATGTCGGCCAGATCGGATTGGCGGTGCCATTCCTGCTGCGCTGGCTGAACAAGCGCCCTGATGTGCGCCCGCTTTTCATGCTTCACGACGTGATTCCGCTGGAGATGCCGGAATATGTTTCTCCCGGCGCGGTCAAGGCTCATGCGGCGATGGTCGACCAGACGGCGCGCTATGCCTCTGGGCTGATCGTCACGACCCGTACCGCCCAGCAGGCGATCGAGGTCGAGCTGAAGCGCCGGGGCGCGCGGACGCTGCCCACGCTGGCGCTGCCTCTGCCCGTTCCCTCGATCTTCCGCGAGGCGCCGGATCCGGATCCGACTCTCGCCTCCATCCCCTATTTCGTGGTCTGCGGCGCGATCGAACTCAGGAAGAACCATCTCCTGCTGCTCGAAGTCTGGAAGCGGCTGCATCGCCGGCTTGGTGCGGCGACGCCGCATCTCGTGATTGCCGGCGCGAAAGGCTGGCAGGGCGATCTGATTCTCGACCGCCTGCGGCGCTCTGGCGATGTCAGCACCTATATCCATGTACTTCACGGCCTTTCCACGCCGGCGCTGAAGCGCGTGATCAGCGGCGCCCGCGCCTTGCTGATGCCATCCTTCATCGAGGGCTTCGGCCTGCCGGTCGTGGAGGCGGCGGCACTGGGCACGCCGGTGGTCGCTTCCGACATCCCGGCGCATCGCGAGGTCGGGCATCCCGAAACGGTTTTCGTCGATCCAATCGACGGCCTCGGCTGGGAGGCTGCGATTGCCTCGCTGCTGTCGACGGGACCGCGTCGCCTGGCACCCTTTCCGGCCTATGCGAACTTCACCTGGGTCGAGTACTTCGCCGCACTGTCGTCCTTTATCCGCAGGATTGAAGACGGTGAAGCAGCTTTAGACTGAACTCGGATTGTTTTTTGGCGAAATGCCCCTTATCAGCAGACAAGGATGGGAGCGAGACTAGTCTGCCGTAAAGCACCGGCTGTGATTGCCTGAGAGCACTGGGATTGCCGAAGTCTATGCCGTTTCACAAGCAATCAACTGTCGCAGAGGCAGCCATTATCGGCGCTTCCTGCCTTCTGCCCGGTGCGAATAGCCTCGAATCGCTGTGGCGGCTGCTGTTGGAGGGACGAAACGTCGTCTCGGAGCGGCCGCGTGGGCGCTGGAACGTCGAGCGCTTCCTGCGGCCGGGCGATCCCGCTCCCGGCTTCTCCTATAGTTTCGCTGGCGGCTATCTCGATGATCCGTTCGGTTTCGATCCGGCACCGTTCAACATCTCGCCGCGCGAAGCCCAGCAGATGGATCCGCAGCAGCGGCTGCTGCTGACTGCTGCCTGGCGCGCCTTCGAGGATGCCGGCCTGCCACCCTCGACACTGGCCGGCCGCAATGTCGGCGTCTATGTCGGGGCCTCGCTCGCTGACTACCAGAGCGCCGGTGCCTTCGATCCGGCTGTGATCGGCAGTCACTTCATGACGGGCAATGCCCTGTCGATCCTGGCCAACCGGCTATCCTACGTGTTCGACCTGAAGGGGCCGAGCTTCACGGTCGATGCCGCCTGCTCTTCGTCCTTCATCGCGCTGGCGCAGGCGGTGGCGGCGCTTCGTGCCGGCGATGTCGACCTGGCGATCGTCGGCGGCGTCAACATGTTGCTCTCGCCGGTGCCGTTCATCGGCTTCTCGCAGGCGCGCATGCTGTCGACGACAGGGCTGTGCCGGCCCTTCTCCGAGGCTGCCGACGGCTATGTGCGTTCCGAGGGCGCGGTCGTGCTCGTGCTGCAGCGGGAATCCGAGGCGATCGCCGCCGGCCGCCGGATCCGCAGCGTCGTCGTTGCCGCCGGTACGAATGCCGATGGTCGGACCAATGGCATCTCGCTGCCGTCACAGGACACGCAGCAGCAACTGATCGAGGCGACCTATCGGAATGCGGGCTTCGACCCTGATGTCCTGGCCTTCGTCGAAGCGCACGGAACTGGGACCAAGATCGGCGATCCCATCGAGGCGGCCGCGATCGGCGGGGCGCTGGGCCGGCATCGCGCGGCTCCGCTGCCGATCGGCTCGGTCAAGTCGAATCTCGGCCATCTGGAGGCCGCCTCGGGGCTTGCGAGCCTGCTGAAAGCGAGCCTGGCACTGGAGCACCGCCTCGTGCCTCGGTCGCTGTTTGCCGAAGCGCCGAATACGGCGATTCCCTTCGACGATCTCAATTTGCAGCCCGTCGTCGAGCCGCTCGCCTTGCCGTCCGATGGACGCGATCTTTTCGCCGGCGTCTGCAATTACGGCTTCGGCGGCACCAACGGTCACGCTATCCTGCGCTCGGCGCGCTGCGAGGAGCAGGGCAGGACAAGTGTTGCAGCTTCCCGGCCTGCCGAGGTTCTACTGGTTTCGGGCAGTACGGCGGATGCACTGAAGGCGCGCGCGCTACAGATCGCCGAGACGGTCGCCGGCGACCGGTCCGTCGCTCGTGTCGCGAGCGCGCTCGCCTATCAAGGTGAATTGCTGCCGCACCGGCTTGCCGTTCCCATCCAGGAGAATCCGTCGGCTGCAGCGGACGTGGCGGCCAGCCTGCGCACCTTCGCGCAAGGCTCTGACTCCCGCAAGGACAGCGCATCCGCCGTGGCCCATGGTGGCGAGCGGCCTGCGATCTTCGTGTTCAGCGGCAATGGCGCGCAATTCGTGGGAATGGGCCGCGCAGCCTATCGCGCCAATGCCGCCTTCCGGCGAGAGATCGACGCGATCGATTGCATCTATGCGGAGATTGCCGGCTGGTCGATCACCGGGCGCCTACGCGACGGCGTGTCGGACGAGGAACTCGACCAGACCTCGATCGCGCAGCCGCTGATCTTTGCGGTCCAATCGGCGCTCGCCGCCGTTCTGGCGGAATATGGTACGCGCCCTGTCGGCATCCTCGGCCATAGCGTCGGCGAAATCGCGGCGGTGGAATGTTCCGGCCTGATCTCCCGGCGCGATGCGCTGCGGATCATGCACACGCGCAGCCGCCATCAGGAATCGGTGCGCGGCAAGGGGCGGATGCTGGTCCTGGCCTGTCCTGCATCGAAGGTGGAGGAATTGCTCGTCGAAGCCGGCGTGCAGGATATCGATATCGCTGCCTATAACAGCGCGACCTCAACGACGGTCTCCGGCCCTGCCGACCAACTCGAAGCGCTGGCAAGGCTGGCGCGGAAGAGCCGCATCGCGGGCGTCCCGGTGCATGTCGACTATCCCTTCCACTCGCGGGCGCTCGACGGGGTGCAGCAGGCGCTGGTCGCCGATCTCGGCACGTTTGTCGCCCAGGCGCCGCGCGTGCCGTTCTATTCGACGGTGACCGGGCAATTACTGGCTTCCGGCGAGCTCGATGCGGATTACTGGTGGCACAATATCCGCCGGCCCGTCCGCTTCGCCGAAGCTGTGGCGGCGGCGCGGGCTGCCCATCCTGACGCCGCCTTCGTCGAGATCGCGCCGCGCTCGCTCCTGGTCGGGCCGATCTCGGACATCTTGCGGGCCAGCGAGGCCCAGAATCCGGTGCTGCCAACACTGGCGAACAACGACCCTCTCGATCGCGACCCGATCCGCAGTGTCGTTGCGCGCCTGGTGGTGAACGGCGTCGCCCATCAGCGGGAGGCGGCGTTCGGCTCCGCGCCGCCGACGGTCGAACCGCTGCCGCCCTATCCCTTCCAGCCGGAAGACTATCGCTTCGAGGAGACGGTCGAGGCGATCAACCTCCACGGCCGCCTGATCGCGAGCACGCCGCTGCATCCGCTGCTGGGGCCGCGCGTTTCGGACGGCTCGGCGGAATGGCGCAATCTGCTCGATCCCGTCCTGCTGCCCTATCTCGACGATCATCGCGTCGATGGCGGCGTGGTCATGCCGGCTGCGGCGCTGATCGAGTTCGCACTGGCCGCCGGCCGCGAATTGTTCGGCGAGGTGCCGCTCGAGATCGCGGAATTCGACATCACCAAGGCGATGACCTTCGGCGAGGACGAGACGCGCGAGGTTTCGACACGCTATTTCGAACACACTGACACCGTCGAGATCTGGAGCCGACGCCGCTTCGCCGCCGCCGACTGGATTCTGCACGCGCGCGGTTCGCTTGCTGCCTTGCAGAATGCGGCGGCGTTGCCCTTGCCGCCGCTGCCAACAGTCCATGCCCCCATCCTGAGCGAGACGGCTGAGATCTATGCGGCGGCCGAGCGGGCCGGGCTCGACTACGGGCAGCGTTTCCGCGCCGTGGTCTCGACGCTCCGGGATGAGACGGTCGGCGAAAGCCGCCTCCGCGTTCCCGAAGGTGGCACCGGTGCCTATGACGACCGGCATGTGCTGCACCCGGTTTCGCTGGATGCCAGCTTCCACGGCCTGTTCCTCGCCCGCCCCAACAGGGACGGGGAGCGCAAGGCGCATCTCCCGATCCGCTTCCGGCATATCCGGGTCTGGAAACCAGGTGTGAGCGTCACCCATTCGGTGACGAAGCTGGAGACCGAGACGGAACGCTTCAAGACGCTTTCGGTCTCGCTGATGGACGAGAGCGGCGGGCGCGTCGCCTCGATTGAGGCCGCGGTCCTGCGCTCGGTGCATCTGGTCAAGCCGTTCATGATCGAGCGGACCTTCCGCGAGGACCATCTCGCGATCGCGCCAGTCACATTGCCGGCCGCTGCTCTCGGCGGGGCCGATAGCGGCAGCTCCGAGGAAGCGCGGCAGCTATCGCTGCTGCTGAAGGCCTTCTCTATCTCGCTGGCGCGGAGCCTCTGCCGCGATCTGCTCTCCGCCGAAGCTGTCGACAGCTTCGAAAGCGTGCTGATCGAGGGTAAGATCGCAGCCGTCGCCGAGCCGTTGTTCGGCATGGCCCGCGATATTCTCGCGATGGCCGGCGGCCTGGACAGCGCGGAGGAGGGCACGCGGCTCTCCGCGACATTCGCCATGCCGTCGCCTCAGGCCCTGCTAGGCACGCTCCAGCAGCGTTTTCCGGCAGCCAACCGCGAATTGCGTCTGGCCGCGCAGGCGCTGGTCCAGGCCGGCCCCTTCCTGCGTCGGGGCGAGATCGAGGCCCGCTCCGCCGGCTTTGCGCATGATCAATGGGATCTGCTCGGCCTCTCGGCGTCGATGCGCGGCGTGGCGAAACAGGCGCTGGACGGCTGGACTGCGGCCGCCTCGCGGCCCCTGCGCGTGCTCGTCGCCGGCGGCTGGAATGGCGGGTTGACCGAGGCGTTGGCGGAGGCAGTCCGGGCCGGGCGCATCCAGGCGACCTTCGCCGCGGCCAATGCCGAGAGGGCCGACGAGCAGAGGCACTGGCCGGGGATCGGCAGCCTCTTCGATATGCTGGTGATCGCGGGCATCGAGAAATCCGCCCCGAGCCGTTTCGATGCGCTGATCGGTTTCGACATGCCGCTGTCTCCGCTCCACGAGACGAACGCGCTGGTGATCCGGAGCGCCCTGGCCCTGCTGGCCGACGATGCGCCGATCCTGCTCGCCCAGCCCGACGAGGACTTGCATCTGTCGTTTCTGCTCGGCGCGGCGACGCCTGCTGTCTGGCAGGATGGCAGGGGCTTGCCGTCCGGCGGGCCGGCGGGAATGCGCCGTCTCGCCGAGGAAGCGCGCGCAACCGCAGTCGAGTCGGGCCGGAGCCCGGACGGAGCGCTGGCCTTGGTCGGCGCCCGCGCCGCTTCGGTCGAGGCGCCCCATCATGTGCCGGATGCCGTTGCCATCGTGACCGGGCAGGGCGCGGCCGATCCGCGCGACCATTACGGTCTGACGAAGGCTGCGCTCTTCGCGAGCGATCGGGTCGAGCAGCTTTCCGGTTGGCTCGCCGCTTTGCCCGAGGGTGCGCATGCGACGGTTGTCGTGGCGCCGGACGCTTCGGATACGACCTCGCTCGACCGGCTGGCTGCGCGCATAGAGACGATGATTGCCGTGCTGAAGTCGCTGGCCGCAGCCCAGCGTCCTTGCCGGATGCTGGTCCTGACCGAGGCAGCCTCGGCTGGCGACGGCTCCCGCATGGGCGAGGAGGCCGGTATCCACGCCTTCATCCGGGTCGCGATCAACGAGTTCCCGGAGATCGACCTGCGTCTCGTCGATATCGCCTCGTCTGCGCCGGCGGCGGAACTGGCCGCTGTTCTGGATGCCGACAACGCCGAGCGGGAACTGCGGATCACCGCTTCCGGCCTCGAAGTCGGCCGCATCCGACGCGGCATGGAGCGCGATGCGCCGCTCGGCCGCGACGAGCGCGCCGTCCTGCATTTCGCCGATGGCGTCGGCCTCGACGGCTTTGAGTGGCTGCGGCAGCCGCGCCACGAGCCGGGCGAGGGCGAGATCGAGGTCGAGGTCGTCGCTGCCGGCCTGAACTATCGCGACGTCATGGTCGGTCTCGGGCTCCTCGACGACGACCTGCTCGGCGCGGGATTGACCCGTGCCGCGCTGGGCTTCGAATGCTCCGGACGGGTCAGCCGGGTCGGCCCCGGCGTGACCCGGCTGCGGCCGGGCGATCCCGTGATGGGCTTCGCTGCCGGGGCCTTCGCCTCCCACATCACCTGCCCCGACTGGCATTTCTTCCCGGTCCCGGAAGGGCTCGATCTCGAAGCGGCCGCGACCATCCCCGTCGCCTTCTCGACGGCCTGGTATGCCCTGGTCGAGCGCGGCCATGTCCGCGCCGGCGAGACCGTTCTGGTGCATGGCGCGGCCGGCGGTGTCGGCCTTGCCGCGATCCAGATCGCCAAGCTGCATGGAGCACAGGTCCTGGGGACGGCGAGCAGCGATGCGCGGCGCGCCATCGCCACGGCGGCAGGTGCGGATGCGGTCTTCGATTCGCGTCGGGAGCGCTTCGCCGACGAGATCCGCCGGCAGGTCGGCAGCGTCGATGTCGTGCTGAACTCGTTGGCGGGCCCGGCCATGCTGGCGAGCTTCCGCCTGCTCAAGCCTTTCGGGCGCTTCCTCGAGCTCGGCAAGCGGGACTTCCTCGACAACACCCAGCTCGCTCTCCGGCCGTTCCTGCGCAACATCGCCTATAGCGGTGTTGATCTCGACGAATTGCTGGCGGCCGATCCCGCGCTGGTGCGCGGGATGCTGGCGCGGCTGTCGGACGCTTTCGGAAACCAGGGTCTGCGTCCGCTGACCTATCGCCGCTTCGAGGCCCATGAGGTCGGGGCGGCGTTCCGGACGATGCAGGCCTCCGAGCATGTCGGCAAGATCGTCATCCGGCCGCCTCGCGCGGCACGGACCGATCTGGCTTCACTGACCTATGCCGCTCGTCCCGGCCTCTATGTCGTCGTCGGTGGCACCACCGGCTTCGGCTTTGCGACGGCGCAATGGCTGGCGCGGAAGGGGGCCTCGCAGATCGCCCTCCTGTCCCGTCGCGGCGCCGTTGATGACGATCTCGCTCCGCAGCTCGCCGAGATGCGCGCGAGCGGCACAGAGGTCGTCGTCGAGAGCCTCGATGTCTGCGATAAGCTTGCGGTTACCGAGACGCTTGGTCGCCTGGCGCGGGAGCACGGGCCGCTGCGCGGCGTCATCCATGCGGCGGTGCATCTCGATGACGGGTTGATCGCCAATCTCTTGCCGGAGCGCCTGCGGGCCGTGCTGCGGACCAAGGTGGACGGCATCATCAATCTGGCGCGCGCGACCGAGGATCACGATCTCGATGTCTTCGTCGCCTATTCCTCGGCGACGACATTGATCGGCAGCCCGGGGCAGGGCGCCTATGTCGCCGCCAACGGCTTCCTCGAAGGCTTCATGCGGGACCGCCGCAGGCGGGGCAAACCTGGCCTCGCCATCGGCTGGGGCGCGATCTCCGATGTCGGCCTCATCGCCCGCGACAAGGAACTCGGGCAGCGCCTGCGTCGGGCAACGGGCGTGGTGCCGATGCGCGCTTTCGAGGCGTTGGCGCATCTTGGCCGGCTCCTCAGCCTCGGAAACGCGGCCGATCCCGTGCAGTTCTACGCCGGGCTCTCCTCCGGCTCCGGAGCCGAGAGGCTCAGCCTGCTCAAGAGCGCCGCCTTCCTCGATCTCGTCCAGCCCGGAGGGGAGGCGCGCGCCGCCCATGCCGAGGACCTTGGGGCTACCCTGCGCGGCAAGAGCCGCGAGGAAGCGATCGGGATCGTCACCGGCGTGCTGCGCCGCGAGGTCGCCGAAATCCTGCGCATGGCGGAAGGCAAGGTCGATCTCACGCGTCCGCTCGCCGATCTCGGCCTCGATTCGCTGATGGCGCTGGAACTCCACATGGCGCTGGAGAGCGCCATCGGCGTCCAGATCGCTGTGGTCGGCGCTGGCGACCGCAGCCTGCTCGACATGGCCGGCACGATCGTCGACCAACTCGACCAGGCCGAGGGGCAGGATCAGGAAGCGGCCGTGCCTGCCTCTTCGGGGACCATGCAGGCGACCATCATCCGGCTTGCCAATGTCCATTCGAAGATGGACATCTCTCCGGAACAGGCGAGCGAGATCGAGGCGATGGTTCGCCGGCCCAGCCGCGGCGCTGCAGAATGAGCGATCAGAACAAGCCCCTGTCCGATGGCGCCCTCGCCGATCTGCTGGCGCAGATGAATGAGGCGCCGCGCGCCGCGCCAGCTTCGGCAGTGCGGGCCGTCCGGCCGCGGCCGCGCGTCAGCATGGCTTTCGAGGACCATCCGCTCTACCAGCAGATGAAGTTCCAGCGCGGCTTTGCCGATTTCGCCAAGCTGCAGAACCCCTATTACCGCCTGCACGATGCCCAGGCCGGCGCGACCTCGGTGATCGCTGGCAAGCCTGTCGTCAATTTCGCGTCCTACGACTATCTTGGCCTGAACGGCCATCTTGAGATCGCCGATGCCGTGGGCAAGGCCGTGGCGGTGTTCGGAACCTCGGTCTCCGCCAGCCGGATCACGGCCGGCGAGCGCCGCGTTCATCGCGATCTCGAACAGGCGCTGGCGCGCAACTACGAGGCGGAGGACTGCATCGCCTTCGTCTCCGGCCATGCCGGCGCGGTCTCCTCGATCGCGACGCTGCTCGGGCCGAAGGACCTGATCCTTCATGACGCCCTGATCCATAACTGTGTCGTGGTCGGCGCCCAGCTCTCCGGCGCGACGCGGCGTTTCTTCCCGCATAACGATCTCGATGCGCTCGAAGCCATACTCGCGGCCGACAGACACCGGTTCGAGCGCGTGCTGATCGTCAGCGAAGGCCTGTTCTCGATGGATGGCGATGGCCCTGATCTGGCACGCCTGATCGCGATCAAGCAGGACTTTTCCGCCTGGCTGATGATCGATGACGCCCATGGTCTCGGCGTGCTGGGAGCGAGTGGCCGTGGCATCTTCGAGCATCAGGGCCTCGCGCCCGATGGCGTCGACCTCTGGCTCGGAACGCTGTCGAAATCGCTCGTCAGCTGCGGTGGCTATGTCGCGGGCTGTGCGGCGGTGGTCGATCTGCTGAAGCATCAGGCGCCTGGCTTCGTCTATAGCGTTGGCATGCCCGCCTCGAATGCGGTTGCCGCCTCCGTCGCGCTCGACCTGATGGCGCGCGAGCCGGAGCGCGTCGCGCGGCTCCAGCGGCAATCGCAACGGTTTCGCACGCGGGCACAGGATGCCGGGCTCGACACCGGCGAAAGCTGGGGCTTCGGCGTCGTCCCGGTCATCATCGGCGAGACCGTACCGACCGTCATGCTGGCGCAGCGCCTGCTCGAGCAGGGCATCAACGCCTTCCCGATCGTGCCGCCGGGCGTGCCCGAGAAGGCTGCGCGCCTGCGCTTCTTCATCAACGCGACGCATAGCGACGCCCAGATCGACGATGCGGTCGAGGGGCTGGTCCGTGAAATCCGGAACCTGGGCGACGCGTCATTGAAGCAGATCCTGAGAGGCTGAGCCGGGAGCAGGTTGGCGCTCGATCGGTCCGCCCGGATCGCGGCTTGATCGAATCTCTTCGGCCACATCATTCTGCCGCCGGCAGCGCTTGAAACGAGACCGTCAAAGAAGGGACCGGAGCCGGTGCCGAAGAATATCCTCCTTGAAGCCCATGCGACGATGCTCAAGCAGGGCACCGGCATCGCGACCTATGCCCGCAACCTTGCGAGCACGGCGACCGGCCTGGGTTACGATGTGGAGCTGCTGATCGGCACCGAGCAGCGCGTCAACCGCCGCGATCCGCTTCTCTCGGAGGTCGTTCTCAACGATGCCGTCGATCCGAAGGCGATCGACCCGCTGAAGCTGGCCGCCCGCGGCATCGACTGGGTGACTGGCATCCCCGGCGGCGTCAGGGCGCAGCGCCTGCCGAATCCGCGCATCGTTGTCGATCGGGGTTCCGGCGCTTCGGCGGAGCGAAGCCACCCGACTTACGGTGCTGTCCGGCTCTGGGAGCGTGCCTTCATGCATTTCAACCGCTTCGGGCATCGCATGCCGGTGCGCTCCGAGGGGCGGCATGACCTGTTCCACGTGACGCGCCCGACGCCCGCTTTTGTGAAGGGCGCTGCGAATATCTATACGATCCATGATATCGTGCCGCTGCGCCTGCCCTACGCGACGTTGGACAAGAAGAAGTACTTCTACACGATGATCAAGCATCTCGTGGAGAAGGCCGACCATATCGTCACGGTCTCGGAGTTCACGCGCAAGGACGTCCAGGAGTTCTTCAAGATACCGGACGATCGCATCACCAATACTTGGCAATCCGTCTCGCTGAGCGAGGCCTCCTTGTCCGTCTCGGACGAGGAGGCGGCGCGCGACGTGGATAATCGCTATGGGTTGGCGTTCAAGGAGTATTTCCTGTTCCTGGGCG
Source organism: Allobosea sp. FG18 (assembly GCF_057809495.1). NCBI lineage: Bacteria > Pseudomonadati > Pseudomonadota > Alphaproteobacteria > Hyphomicrobiales > Alloboseaceae > Allobosea > Allobosea sp. FG18. The sequence continues at coordinate 9,740 of NZ_JBMDKB010000025.1, read as the reverse complement.
CCATCGAACCCAAGAAGAACATCTCGCGATTGGTCGAAGCCTACGCCGCGTCGGGGTCGACGCGGCCGCTCATTCTGGTCGGCGGCCTGGGCTGGCTCTACGAGCAGGATGTCGAGATGCTCAAGGACGAGCGCCTGCTGAGCTGGCGCTTCGACGGCTCGCATATCCGGCCGGAACGGCGCGTCCAGCGCCTGCCCTATGTGCCGCTGGGTTCGCTCCTGTCCCTGATCCGCGGCGCACGCGGCGTCCTCTTCCCCTCGCTCTACGAGGGCTTCGGATTGCCGATCCTTGAGGCCATGCTGCTGGGGACGCCGGTGATCACCTCCAATACCAGCTCGCTGCCCGAAGTGGCCGGCGATGCGGCGATGCTGGTCAACCCCTATCATATCGAGGAAATCCGCGATGCGATCCGGACCCTTGATGCCGATGCCGACCTGCGCGCGGAACTGGTCAATCGCGGGCGGAAGCGCGCGGAGTTCTTCTCGCCTGCGCGGCATGCCGAGCGGGTGAAGGCGGTTTACGATCGCGTCCTCGGCTGACAGAGCCCGGTTTGGCCGGCGTCTCCGTCAGAAGCCGAAGCGCCGCCGCAGCTTGGTGATGAACTGGGCGACCTCGCCCGAGGCGCGCAGCGTGAGCGATGCCTGTTCCGCGGCGATGCGGCGGGCCTCGTCGGTATCGAACGCGTAGGTGGCATAAAGCGCGGCATAGCGCTCGCGAAACACGGCCTGGTCGCTGTCGCTCATCTCGGAGTAGCGCAGTGCCTTGCCTTTGCTGAACTGCCCGATGACGCCCTTGTCGTGGAACTTGCCGAGAACGGCCTCGACATCGACGGTCGCGCCGATCTGTTCGGCGATGGCCCGGATGACGGCCGGACTGTCATAGCAGATGGCGTTATAGGTGAAGACCTTGAGCGCGCCGGTATCGGTCCAGCCCTGAAAGCAGCCGAGCTGGATATCGATCGAGTTCAGCGTGTCCGCCACATCGGCGAATTCCGAGAACGCCTTCGTCCGCCAGCGCCGCGAACGGGTGCCGTGATCGACCATCGACAGAGCGATCTCGCGTGGGTCCCGGATCGAGGCGTTTGCCAGGATCTCGCCGGCGGCCACCATCTGCGCCACGTTCCCGCGCGGCGGGCCATGCGTCTTGAGGACGATGTCCTGGTCGCCGATCTCGGCCTGGATATCGCCCAGCAGCTCGTGATCGATGAAGTTGAAATAGTTCTCGACGGAATCGGCCTTCCGGAACGGCTTTCCGAGCCTGACCACTGGTCGCCCGGCTGCACGGAAGACCTCCTCGGTCATCTGGTAGAGGAAGGTGCTCGCCGATTTCGTGATGCCGTAGCAGATATAGATCATGCGTTCATTCGCGAGGAGCGCGTTCCGGTTGCCGGGCGGTGTCGGGGCGTCGCGAGTCTCATCATGCCCGGTCGGTCCCGCGGCTTCGCTTGAGGACGCGCCGCTGCTGCCATGCGAGGACCGGCCTGTACAGGCTGTGGAACTGCGCCAGCCAGGCCATCGTCCGCGAGGGCGCCAGGAAGAATGCTCCCGTCTCGGCTTGCGCGATCATCCTTTCAGCAACCTGCGGGGCGCTCATCGTGCCGCCTTGCTCGGAGATCAGGCGGGTCACCAGCGGGCGCTTCGGCTTTTCGCCCGCCAGTTGCGGCGTTTCGGTGTCGGGCGGAGCGACGAAGCTGACGGCAATGCCGTCTTCCGCGAGCTCCAGCCGCAGGATCTCAGCCAGCGCCCGTACGGCGAACTTGCCGGGCGCATAGCCGCTATAGCCGGCGATCCCGATGAAGGCTGCGCCTGACGAGACCAGCGTGATCCGCCCGCCACGGCCGCGCATGACTGGAACCGCTGCCTGTATCAGGTGAAGCGTCCCGAAATAATTCGTCTCCATCTGTGTCCGGTGGGCGGCGAGGTCGAGATCGCGGAACAGGCCGGGTTCGACGATGCCCGCCGAGGTGATGAGCCAGTCGATCCGCCCGTGCCGGGATGCGATCTCGGCGATGGCCGCCTGGCACGCCGTTGCATCGGTGACATCGACAGGCATGAGATCGACGCGCGCTTCGGTGTCGGAGCCAAGCGTAGCGGCGGCTTTACGCAATCGCATCGGATCGCGCGCGAGCAGGGCGACGCGATAGCCGCGCGCCAGAAGCACACGCGCGCAGGCCAGCCCGATACCGCTCGATCCGCCGGAGATGACGGCGACCTTCAGTGGGGAGGGCGCTGGCACGATGGCGTTCTCCGGTCAGGCGGTTGCAGGTTGGCGATGGTCATACGACCGGGCCGATTGCGTCGTCGAGATAGTACCATTGGTCGAGATGACGCAGGATCGCGGGCTCGATCCGGCTGTTGAGGAAGGCGACATCCGCGAGCGGATCGCTTCTGCCGGCATCCATATGGAACGGCCCCTCGAAATGCAGCCGGAACCGCACGCCCTCCAGCCGCTCGCAATAGACCACGACGAGCTGCGCGCCGGTGCGCCGGGCGAGTTTGGCCGCCAGGGCGAGATTGCCTTTCGCGTGCGGCGATCGTCCAAACAGGGGCGCCATCATCGTGTCGCCACGCTTCTCGTCCGGGAACAGAGCCAGCACGCCGTTGCCCTTCAGGATGGACAGGGCCCTGAGCGCTCCGTTCCGGTCGGGCGGTAGGACCTTGACGTCGAAGCCGCTGCGCGTCGCATCGGCGATGTCACGATGGGCGGCATTCTCCGGCACTTCGGAGATCGAGGCGATGGGAACGCCGATCATCTGCATGGCTGAAGCCAGCACCTCCCAATTGCCGAGATGCAGGCACAGCGCGATGGTCGGCACCTTGCCGACCTGCGCACGCGCTGCTTCTTCGCCGACGAATTCCAGCCGCCCGGACGCCGCGAAGCGGTGGACGATGGAGAATTCGGCCATCAGGCGCCCGACATTGTCGACGAAGCGCCAGACGAGTCTTTCGACCTCTGCCGCAGGCATGGCGGGAAAATGGTGACGGATGTTGTCGCGGGCCTTCCGGGCGACCTTCGGATCGATGAAGCGGATCTTGAGCCAGGCCAGCCTGGCGCCGATATCCGAAACGAGCTGGATCGGCAGGCGCCGCATGGCGCTATGCAGCACTCTCTCCAGGGCCTGCATGACGATATCGTCCCGTTAGATCTTATCCCGCGACGCGCGCGCAACCACGCGGGCGGGCAGACCACCCTTCGGTCGCAGGGTCAAGCGGCAGACCGGCTCGACCTTGTACCCCTCCCGCGGCAGAACCTCGAAGCGCTGGGCCAAGATGGCCAGGCATAGCGTCGCTTCGTCCAGGCCGAAATTCATGCCGGGACAGATGCGTGGGCCGACCGCGAACGGAATATAGGCGAAGGGATCGATCCGGGCGCCGGACAGGAAGCGCTCCGGCAGGAAGTGGTTCGGCTTGTCCCAGAGATCGTGCGACCGGTGCAGCAGCCAGGGTGAGATCATCACGAGGGCCGATTTCTCGACATCGATATGCCCGATGCGGTCGGCCTCGCGCGCCTGTCGTGGCAGGAATGGAACCGGCGGATAGAGCCGCAGCGTTTCCTGGATCACGGCGCGGCACCAGCGCAGCTGCGGGAGATCGGTGAGGGTCGGCGCTCGGTCACCGCAGACCGCCGCGATCTCCTCATGGACGCTCTGCCTGACCCAGGCCGCATTGGCCAGCAGATACCAGGCCCAGCTCAGCGTTGTCGCAGTGGTCTCGTGTCCGGCCATGAAGATCGTCGCGGCCTCGTTCCGCAAAGCGGCGACATCGAGCGGTTCTCCGCCGCTCTTCTGGTTTCGGCGGATCAGCAGGTCGACCATCGAGCCGGCATCGCCTTCGCCGGCAAGATGGGCGTTGATGACATTTTCGACGACGCCATGGACCATCGCGATCGACTGGCGCCGGCGTTTGCGGCTAAAAGCGGGCCAACCCTCGTCGGCGCCGAGGAAGTAGCCGAGATTGAAGGAATCGGCGTGGCGTTGATAGGCGCTGAAGCCGTCAATGACCTGTTGGGCTGCCTCGCGCGCGATACTCTTGCCAAACACGGCGCGCGATATGATCGCGGCGGTGAGGCGCCCCATCTCCTCGGTGAGCTCGAGTTCGGCCCCGGCGGGTAGTTGGCTCCATTCGGCAGCGACCGCGAGCGCCGCCTCTTCCATCGTCTGGCCGAATTCCGGCAGGCGGCGCTTGTGGACGATGTCGGCGACCAGCGGCCGGCGACGCTTCCAGGTCTCTCCATCACTGATGAAGAGCCCATCCCCCAGAAGCGCCTCGAGCGCCCGCCGCATCTGCGGGCTCTTCCGTTCGAAATTATCGTGCCGCGTGACGATAACGTAGCGTATATGCTCCGGACTGTTCACCAAAAAGATCTGACGTCGCAATATATTGAATCTATCTATGCCGGATCGATAAGAAGTGATTGGCCATATTTCAAGAAGGTTCCGGCGAGATGCCGTGATCAAGTGAAAAATACTTGGATCTTTATCCAAAGGAATTGGATAATTTGGTATAAATGTTCGATCGAAATTTGAATTCATAATATTGTTTGTCATTTTGTTTTTTCACATCGGTGTAAATTATCAAAATACGAAATATCTCTCTTATAAATATTATTTTTTCTATCATTCTCGAAGTAGTGATCTCTATTTCCGTAGATAAATGGCGAATTTTGTGATGTGTTTCCGATGTGTAGCAGGTTGGGTCTGGGAAGACGGGCCGAAATGCTGTCGGGCTTCAAGCGGGTGTCGCGGCATACGGCCTTGTGGAGAGCGTTCATGAGCCGGTCCGGGTGGGGAAGGGTGCTTTGCTACTGAAAGGAGGGGCGGTGCTTCGGTTATTTTGTCAAGACTTGTTCCGCCAATATCTCTGATTGTGGTGCTTGCTCTTTGGGCGCTTTCAGGCAGCGTTATGGGTGGCCAAAGTCTGCGGGTGTGCTAACTGCTTCGCTGCCATGCGATTTACCGAGTTCAGCGTAAGAGGGCGTCCTTTGGAAAATGATGAGAGTTCCTTCGTGATCGGCGCTTCCTCGTCGACGGCTTGGTCTCAGATGCTCGCATCTGATTGGGAAGAGCGTCGGAAGATCCTCGATTGGAAGGGGCTTGCGCCTGTTCATAGGTACGTCAACGAGATGACGACTGGTCTGCCTATGGATGCTGGAGGGACATGGTTCGCCTACGCCAAGGAGAAGCATCTGGATTCGCTTCTGGCTCGCTTGCGCATGCAAGGGATCAAACGGGGCGACGAAGGGTTGCGGATGGTTTCGTTTGGGTGTGGGCTCGGTAATATCGAATATGATATGATTAAACAAGGATGGCCGATAGATGATATTACACTCCTTGATTACGATGCGGCATTGATTGCGGCTGCCGAGCGACGATTTTCCGATATTGACATTTCAAAACGGTTTTCAACATTTGATTTTAACGATCCAAATTCTTTTGATGGACGAGATTTTGACATAATATTTTTCTGCCACTCTATACATCATGTAAGTAATATTGAAAAATTTCTTATATATCTTCGTGATTTGATGGATCAGAATACGTTAATACTGGGGGTTGATCATTTTGGGCCTCCGCGTATGCAGATAGATCCGGAAGTCCGGCGCATTATCGAGAGAGCATTTCTCGCGCTGCCTCCTCATCTGCGTCTTAACTTGCAAACTGGCGTTGTTGAAGATCGCTTTGAGGGTGTCAGCATGACCGAGTTGATGCGCGTCGATCCGACGGAATGCCCGCGTTCTTCTGATTTGCGTAGTTTGCGCTTCAGTTTGTTCGATGCCGTCGAGGTTCGCCCTATGGGAGGTACTCTTTTGCAGCAGTTGCTTGCTTGGCGCGCGGGGAATTTCCGGAGCGAATCCGATTTCGCCATCCTAGAGATTCTCATGTTGCTTGAGGAGGAGTTAATTCGAGCTCGGGCTATTCCGTCGAATGACCTCTTCTTTGTATTGCGGCGGGGCCTGCAGCGTTGGTGAGGCTGCTGTCTGATTAGTTGGTGCCCTTAAACGTCAATTGATGGAAATTGAATTCAGTAATTGTGACAACGAGTTGGAGTTGATCTATAACAGATTTACCTTTATCAAGGGTGTTGTCTTAGCGCTGGGCAAAGCTGAGGCCGAGATCTAAGTTTATGGGTGATCATCTCGGCGCCCTATTTGCGGTTGTTCGAACTTTGAGGGGGCTCTGGAAATCTGGGCCGCCAGACGGCGCTGTTGTCGCTGGGCGTAGGAGCGAATTATACCGATTTTAATGCTCCCAATGTTGCGGGCTAGAAGGTGGAATGAAATCGCCTCTCGACTATAACGGCGCTAAGGGGCATTGGATTGCTTCAGATTGCATTTGTGCGTTGGCTGAAGGTGCCAATACGTGCAAGCCCGAGGGCTCGTGAGGAAAGCTGATTATGATCACGTTGGACGAGTATTGGGAGGTGGGGTACCGCGAAGTGCAAGGTTGGCTTGGTGAGCGTGTCCGCTTGCCGATCGCACAGATTGCGGTGCTGCATGAAACGCATGCGATTGCAGGCGGTGTGCTTGAGATCGGGGTTCATCATGGGCGATTCTTCATCGCTCTCGCGACGCTCTCGCGCCCGGGAGAGTCTTGCGTTGCGATCGATGTATTCGATCAGCAGGATCTTAATGTCGATAAATCCGGTGAGGGTAATCAGATCATTTTTAGCGATAACGTAGCGCGCTATATCGCTGGAGACCGTAAAGTTATTGTGATAAAATCCGATAGTGTTTCATTGAACGTAATGGACAGATTTAATTTAGTTAATGAAAGTGGAGCGTTTCGTATTATTAGTATTGACGGCGGTCATACTGCAGAACGTGTATATAGCGATATGATTTTAGCTATGGATATCATGGCGGGGGGCGGGATAATTATTGTTGATGATTATTATAATTCTCATTGGCCTGGGGTCCATGAGGGGGTTTGTAAATTGATGGTGTCGCCCTATGCTAAGGCGAAGCCTTTTTGCTATCATGAAAATAAATTATATTTTACCGATATCAGCCATGTTGATCGCTACTTCGAAAGTTTTCGTATGTGCTTCAAGGAGCAGCCCAGCTTTAAGGTAGTGCATATGTGGGGCTCTCCGGTCGTCGTCTTCGGCTGAAGTTGCAGAAGCGCTTGGGACTTAAAGCCATTTTGGGAAATCAAAGATGGGCGCTTCTTCGCATGAGTTTGCGCTCATTTCGACGAGACACATGGCTTTTTGGATGCTGATCCGCCGCTCTTGGTCTCGCGCGGGGGGGGGGGCGATCAGCGCGTCGAGCACCCGCACAGCGCGCCCGCGTCGACCGACCAGGAGGTTGCGATCCGCGCCGGGCGCAAGCTCGGTAGCGTCGGATAGACGACGGCTTCGGCACGTAGAATCCGTAACGGCTTCATCGGAAGTCGGCGCGGGGATGGTATCGGTCACGGCGTCGCCGCCGCTCGAGCGCGCCCCAAGCCTCAGCCGGAAAGGTAGCTGTTCCAGATCGGCGATCGGCTGACCTTCCGGCGTTTTCTCGGGCTTGGCCTGTCCGATCATGCCGTGGACGTGCGCGCAATCTGGCTGTTCCGGGGGGGGACGAAGGTGGCGTGAGCGAGTGGCTATTCGTCTGCCTCGAGGCGATGCTGTTCGAGGCGAGCCATGTCGCCATGTTAGGCAGATTTTCGTTCCAGCTTGGTTGAGGCGCGGCGCAAGCGCAATCCCACTGGCCTAGGGGCGCTCGGGTAGCTATCACAATTCGGTAGACTAGATGCTGGGGCGACCGGTATGTAAGGCTGGCGATCAGCGAAATCGCATAGGATTAGCCGGTGTCACGATTTGACCAGTTGCAAGCTGCGCTGAGCGTAAAGCAGCGTGTCTTTCAAGCTTTGATCATTCGTTTTATGATTGGGCGTTATGGAAGAGATAATCTTGGATTTATGTGGACCATCGTTGAGCCGATGGTTCTTTGCTTGGGGGTGATGGCAATTTGGTCGTTTACCAAGGGACCGTCATCACACGGTATTAGTATGGTAGCGTTCGTGTTTACGGGATACATGCCGCTCACTTTGTGGCGTCACCAAACCGGCATTATGGTAAACGCGATGCGGGTACAAAAATTTATTACAATATTTAGAAATATATCCCTGATGGATGTATTGTTGGCAAGGCTTTTGCTAGAGTACGTATCGGTATCTGGTTCCGCAATTGTTGTTTTCTTGGTGTTATATAATATAGGAGTTCTTCAGTGGCCCTATGATTCAGGTTTGGTGTTAGAAGGTTGGTTGATTATGGGGGCGATTGGCACCGGCAGTGGTCTACTGATTGCATCGCTCTCCGAGTTGTCCGAGATCGTAGAAAAAGTGAACCAGCCAATGCAGTATTTTTTGCTGCCATTCTGCGGTTGCTTCTTCATGATTGAGTGGCTTCCGGATTCGGTGAAGGAATACGCGGGGTACGTCCCTTTGGTGCATGGGTATGAGATCATCAGGGGCGGCTATTTTGGCCCTGAGGTTACGATCCACGCTGATCGGCTATATGCGGTGTCGTGGGCCCTCATTTTGGCCGGCGTAGGCTGTTTTGCTTTCGAGTGGGTAAAGGATAGAGTTGAAGCCTAGGTTGAGGGCGCGTTTTTGCCACTACGTCGTCTAGCCTGCTGCCGGTTCTGTGAACAAATAGTTTGGCTAGTCCCGCCCTCTTCTCGCATTCGACCGGGCTGATGTAGCCGATGGTCGAATGCCTGCGAACGGCATTGTAGAGCCGCTCAATGTAATCGAACACGTCGGCACTGTTCTGAGTGATCTGAGCCTGATCTGAGCCCTTAAAACTGGATCGCTTTGGGTTAGAGTTTTCCGCGTCGTTTCCCATGGGCTGGGAGGAGCGGAAGGCGATGAAGGATTCGAAGTTTTCGGATGCCCAGAAGGCGTTCATTCTGAAGCAGGGCGCGGACGGGATTCCGGTGGCGGAGATCTGCCGGCGGGCCGGAATCAGCCAGGCGGCCTATTTCGCTTCGCGGACCTTCGGTTCAACTGGAAGAAGAAGTACGAGGGGCTGCTGCCGGCCGAGGTGCGCCGGTTGAAGCAGCTCGAGGATGAGACCGCGAAGCTGCGCAAGCTCGTCGCCGATCTCGCGCTGGACCGTGAGATGCTCCAGGACGTGATCCGCCGAAAGCTCTGAGGCCTGGTCGCAAGCGCGAGCTCGTCGGCGTGATGTGTGGCGAATGGCAGGTGTCAATCCGGCGGGCCTGTGCGGTCCTTGAGTTCGACACGTCGAGCTACCACTACAAATCGTGCCGGCCCGACCAGACCCCCTTGGCCGCCCGGATCAAAGCAATCTGCGAGACCCGCGTTCGCTATGGCTATCGTCGTGTGGACGTGCTGCTGCGGCGCGAGGGCTGGCATGTCAATCAGAAGCGGATTCGAAGGATCTACAATGAGTTAGGCTTGTGACCTGAGACCCTGATCTTCCTCAAGATTTGAGTAGAGTCTGTCGATCAAGGAGACGGACGATGCGCCCCTCACGATTCACGGAAGAGCAGATCATCGGGATGCTGAAGGAGCAGGAGGGCGGAGCGGCGACGGCGGATGTCTGCCGCAAGCACGGCATCTCCTCGGCGACCTTCTACAAGTTCAAGGCGAAGTATGGCGGGATGGACGTGTCGGATGCGCGCCGGCTGAAGACCCTCGAGGATGAGAACGCCCGCCTCAAGAAGCTGCTGGCTGCGTATTCCGATGAAGCCGGCCATTGATTCCGAAACGAAGCCGGCCACCTGTT
>NZ_JBMDKB010000024.1:0-90350 GCF_057809495.1 Allobosea sp. FG18 | reverse complement strand
GAAGACTGATCACGGTTCCCAATCGCTGCCGGGAGCCTTGGGAACCGCCATGTCCTTGTTTTTCAAGGTGATAGCAGTGGCGGTTCCCAGGTTCCCGAGTTCCCAAGCAGTTTTGGCATACCGGCGCGAGATCGCAGCCTGCGGGAGATTGTCGCGAAAAGGGGGGCGAAATCCCTCTGGGAACCTGGGAACTTGGGCACCCCCTTGCGGCAGGAACGCGGAGGCGGTGCTTGGTCGTGCGAATAGCGAACGCAGCCCGCGCTCACCCCTCGTCGATCATGCCGATGACCATGTCCTCGACCAGGACAACGTCAACAACATCGTCGCGCCGCATGCTCCCGGCGACCGTGCCTCCAGGCTGGATTCGTGCCTCGCGAAAGCGGTCCTAAAAACCGGTCCTAAAGCCGGTTTCCAGTAGTCCTAAAAACGGCAAATTATCGAGGAAAATCAAGGGCTGGCGCGGTCTACGGGAGTCGAACCCGTCTCCCCAGCGTGAAAGGCTGGTGTCCTAACCGATAGACGAAGACCGCTTTGCCGCGAACCGCTGGGGTTCGTGCCGAAGCGGGGCGAGGTATAGTGGCAGGCTTCCCGCTCCGCAAGCACCCGTTCACAAGAAAATAGCCGGCAGCGCGTCAGACCGGGCGCGCGAGATCGAGGATGCGCAGTTCCGCCGTCTCCCGGCCGCCCCAGCGATTGAGCGAGAGCGTCGCCGCGAGGTGCACCATCTCGCCACGCGCGGCGAACAGGGCCTGGCCAAGCGGCTCCTGCGCCGCCCGGAAGGCGATGCCCCCGATACTGGCGCCGTCGCCGGAACGCAGCTTGATGCGGACATGGCCGCCAGTACCGATCTCGATCGCGTCGGTCAGGCGATGCGCCGGGAAGACGAAGACCGGCTCCGGACTGCCGGAACCAAAAGGGCCGGCCTTGTCGATCTCGGCGAGAAGACGAGGCGTCGCACCGCCCGCGCTGAGCGCTGCGTCAATCAGCAGCGCCTCGGCATCGCCGGCCGCCTCGACCTCGCGCTGAAGATGCGCGTTGAGGAAAGCGTGGAAGGCACCAGCCTGGCCGGACGCCAGCGTCACGCCCGCCGCCATGGCATGGCCGCCGCCCTTGACCGCATGCCCTGCCTCGACGGCCGCGCGCACCGCTCGTCCGAGGTCGACACCAGCGACCGAGCGGCCGGAGCCGGTCGCGCCACCCTCCCCGTTCAGCGCCAGTGCGAAGGCTGGACGGCGGAAGCGCTCTTTCAGCCGGGCCGCGACAAGGCCGACGATGCCGGGGTGCCAATCGGCGCTGCCGGCGAGCAGGACCGGCAGCTCGGCCGTGCCGGCGAGCTCGTGCTCGGCCTGCGAGACCGCTTCCAGCACGGCGAGGCGCTCGATCTCCTGCCGCTCCTGATTGAGGCGGTTGAGCTCGGTCGCGATGGTGCGCGCCTCGACCTCGTCATCGGTCAGCAGCAGGCGCGCGCCCAGCGCGGCATCGCCGATGCGCCCGCCGGCATTGATGCGCGGGCCGAGCAGGAAGCCGAGATGCCAAGGCTGTATCGGCCCGTCGAGGCCGGAGACGTCCATCAGCGCGGCGAGGCCCGGCCGCGCCCGGCTGCGCATCATCGCCAATCCCTGTCGGACGAAGGCGCGGTTGAGCCCCTGCAAGGGCACGACGTCGGCAACCGTCGCGAGCGCGACGAGATCCAGCATCGCCAGCAGGTCGGGTTCTCCACCGCGCGCCGCCCAATGGCCCTGCCGGCGTAGGGTCCGGCTCGTGGCGACCAGTGACAGGAAGACGACGCCAGCGGCGCAGAGGTGGCCGAGACCGGACAGGTCGTCCTGCCGGTTCGGATTGACCAGCGCCTCGATGGCGGGCAGCCGCTCCGGCGCCTGATGGTGGTCGAGCACGACGACATCGAGACCGAGACGGCGCGCCTCCGCCAAAGGCTCCTCGCTGGTCGTGCCGCAATCGACCGTGACGAGCAGGGTCGCGCCCTCGCCCGCCAGCATGCGGATCGCCTCGCTGTTGGGGCCGTAGCCTTCGATCAGCCGGTCGGGGATGTGGATGCGCGGGCGTGCCCCGCCCTGCGTCAGGAAGCCCGCGAGCAGCGCCGAGGAACAAGCGCCGTCGACGTCGTAATCCCCGAAGATCGCGACGCGCTCGCCGCGCATCGCCGCCTGTGCCAACCGGGCAGCGGCGGGTTCCATGTCCGTGAGGATGGCCGGGTCCGGCAGCAGGTCGCGCAGCTTCGGCTCGAGAAAGAGCGCGGCCTCGGCCGGCTCGACGCCGCGCGAGGCGAGCAGGCGCGAGAGGATGTCGGAGAGCCCTTCACGCTGGGAGAGCGCCTCGGCCCGGCCGAGGCCCGCCGTATCGAGGCGATCGCGCCAGGGACGGCCGAGGGCCGAACGGGTCACGCCGAGAAAAACACGGGACTGCTGCACCAGACTCATCGTGCCAACGGCGTCGCCCATAGCGGGCGCGAGGTCAACCGGCGTCGAGCTTGGCCGGGCCCGGCAGCCCCGCCATACTGCATGCAAGCGCCCGGCAAAGCGCGCCTCACCCCCCCGATCCCGCGCATGGACCATCGATCGCGGTCAGGCTCACCATCCTGACGCGGAAATCACCGGGCGCGTTGATGACGAACCTGTCGTCGCGTGGGCCGGACGATGGAGGCGAGCCGGGGCTCTATGCCGCCGGCCTCGGCTGCGGCGTGGATGGCTACCGGGCGCAGGAAGGCACCCTCCTTCGGCGGCTGCACCTTCTCGGGCCGCATCGCCGGACGAGCGGCGGCGGGGGCTGTGATTTGATTTCCTCTCACGTCATCCCGGACAAGCCGCGTCAGCGGCACCGATCCGGAATCCATGCCTGAACCGTTCCGGCATGGATCCCGGGCCTTCGCTTCGCTACGCCCGGGATGACCGTGTGAGCAAAGTACTCAGTCGAGCTGGAACTTCGAGAGCTCGCGATGCTCGCCATAGATGCGGCGGACCGTGCCGGTGATCGAGCGGTAGACCAGCGTCTCGGTCTCGATCACGTCCTTGCCGAAGCGCACACCGGAGAGCATGCCGCCATCGGTGACGCCGGTGGCGCAGACGATGACGTCGCCCGAGGCCATTTCCGACATGTCGTATTTCTTGTTGGGGTCCGTGACGCCCATGCCCGCGGCACGCACGCGCTTCTCCTCGGTGTCGAGGATGAGACGCCCCTGCATCTGGCCACCGACGCAACGCAGCGCCGCCGCAGCGAGCACGCCTTCCGGCGCGCCGCCGATGCCGAGATAGAGGTCGATGCCGGTCTTCTCGGGCTGGGTGCAGAAGATCACGCCGGCGACGTCGCCGTCGGTGATCAGGCGGATCGAGCAGCCGGTCTTGCGCACTTCCTCGATCAGCTTGGCATGGCGCGGGCGGTCCATGATCAGCGTCGAGATCTCGCTCGGCTTCACGCCCTTGGCCTTGGCCAGCGCATTGATGTTGTCGGCCGGCGAGGCATCGAGATCGATGACGCCCTGCGGATAGCCCGGGCCGATCGCGATCTTGTCCATGTAGACGTCAGGGGCATAGAGCAGGCTGCCGGCGCCGGCCATCGCCATCACGGCGATCGAGCCGGGCATGTCCTTGGCGCAGAGCGTGGTGCCCTCGAGCGGATCGACCGCAATATGTACCTTCGGGCCCTGCTTGTTGCCGACCTTCTCGCCGATGAAGAGCATCGGCGCCTCGTCGCGCTCGCCCTCGCCGATGACGATCTCGCCGTCGATCGGCAGGCGGTTCAGTTCACGGCGCATCGCGTCGACCGCGGCCTGGTCGGCCGCCTTCTCGTTGCCATGGCCGCGCCAGCGGGCGGCGGAGACGGCGGCGCGCTCGGTGACGCGCACGAGCTCCATCGAGAGATAGCGCTCGATGATCTGGTCGGGGGAGATGCGGAGATCGACGGACATGAAAAGAGTCCCCTTGCAATGAGTTTGGCAGGTATGGCCGGTCAGGCCTGTTCCCGCTCTATGCGGATGACTTGCGGCGGTTCCGCGACATGGCCGTCGGCGGTGACCTTTTCGAGCGCGGCGCGGATCGTGGTTTCGCTCGTGGCATAGGTGATGAGCACGACCGGAACCGGCTCGCCCGAGCGGCCGCCGGGATCGCGCGTCGCGGCCTCGGGCGAGCGGCGCTGGACGATGCTCTCCAGCGAAATATCGGCTTCGGCCATCCGGGTCGCGATGGCGGCAGCGGCGCCGGGGCGATCGGCGACCGCGAGACGGACATAGTAGCCGCCCTCATGGCGCTGCATCGGGGCGCGCTTCGCCTCTTCCAGGCGGGAGACGGGCAGGCCGAAGGGCAGGCCGGCGGTGCCGCGCGCGACGTCGGCGATATCGGCGACGACGGCCGAGGCCGTCGGGTCGCCGCCGGCGCCGGGGCCGACCAGCGTGATCTCGCGGACGGCGTCGGCATCGACGCTGACGGCATTGAGCACGCCCATGACCTGCGCGATCGGAGAGGATTTCGGCACCATGGTCGGGTGCACGCGCTGCTCGATGCCGGTCTTGGTGCGCTCGGCGACGCCAAGCAGCTTGATGCGATAGCCGAGATCGTCGGCCATCTTGAGGTCGAGCGGCGTGATCGCGGAAATGCCTTCGACATGAATCGCTTCGGCGTCGATCTTCGTACCGAAGGCGAGGCTCGTCAGGATCGCGAGCTTATGGGCGGTGTCGAAGCCTTCGACGTCGAAGGTCGGGTCCGCTTCGGCGTAACCGAGGCGCTGGGCGTCCTTCAGGCAGGCCTCGAAGGTCAGGCCCTCCTGCTCCATGCGCGAGAGGATGTAATTGCAGGTGCCGTTGAGGATGCCGGAGATGCGGCTGACATTGTTGCCGGCCAGCGCCTCGCGCAGGGTCTTCACGATCGGGATGCCACCGGCCGAGGAGGACTCGAAGGCGAGCGCCACGCCCTTGCTTTCGGCGAGGTCCGCGAGCGCGACGCCGTGCGCGGCGAGCAGCGCCTTGTTGGCGGTGACGACATGCTTGCCGGCCGACAGGGCCGCCTCGACGGCCGCCTTGGCCGGGCCGTCCGAGCCACCGATCAATTCGACGAAGCAGTCGATCTCGTCCGACTTCGCCAGCGCGACCGGATCGTCGAACCAGGAGAGCCCGCCGAGATCGATGCCGCGATCGCGATTGCGGTCGCGCGCCGAGACGGCGGTGACGCGGATCGTTCGGCCGCAGCGCGCCGCCAGCGCGTTTTCCTGTCGACGCAGGATGCGCAAGGTGGAGGCGCCGACCGTGCCGAGGCCGGCAAGTCCGATGCGCAGGGGCTGGGAGGCAGGCGAAAGGGGCACGCTGGTCATGCGCGCGGCGTCGCATGAGGCGGGTTTCGTGTCAACGAGGAAGCACCGCCGCGCCCGCCAGATGCCCGCGCGGCCACAGGAGCGCTGCCATAATGGCGCGCATAGGCGCGGGAGAAGGCGGCAGCGCTGCCGTAACCGACCTGCCGCGCGACCGTCTTGATCAACCCGCCGCGCGCAAGTGCCCGGCGCCCCAACGCGAGGCGCCAGCCGTTGAGATAGGAGATCGGCGGCACCCCGACGATCTCCGCGAAGAGCGTCATGAAGCGCGTACGGGACAGACCGACAAGTCCGGCAAGATCGCCAGCCTGCCAGTTGCGCTGCGGCTGCTCGTGAATCGCGACGAGAGCGGGATAGATGTTGGGGTGCGCGAGCCCCGCCAGCAGGCCGGCATCGGCGGCCCCCGCCTCGATCGCATGCCGCAGGACCATGAGCAGGGCGAGGCGGCCGAGATAGTCGACCGCGAGCGGCGCGCCGCAGCGCCCCGCCTCCAGCTCCGTCACGAAGCCTTCGGCCACGGTCGACAATGCCGTGCCCGGCAGCAGCGGGACGAGCAGCGGATCGGGTATGGCCCGCATCAGAGGATTGGCGCTGCTCTCGAAATCGATATGCGCCGCGGCGCGTGTTGCGGTGAGGACGTCATGGGCACGGGTGCCGAGAGCGATGGCGGGCACCCCGCCGGCAGCAAGACCGATCACCATGTTCGCGCGCTCGCCCCCCGCCGGACGGAGCGGAACGACAGTGAGCGAGAACAGGCGAAAGAACACGGACAGCCGATCGCGCGGCGACCCTGAACCTTCGATCATGTTTTCTGAACCATCCATGACTTTAAATCTGACAACCTCCGCTTCATTAGGCAAGAGGAGTTCGCCATGCCCCATCCCCGTCAACCCGCCCCCGCACTCCACGTCGATACCGTCGCACATGGTCCGTTCGATCTCGCGGCCCAGAAGCCCGAGCGCTTCACGCTGATCTGCTATTATCGCGGCCTGCATTGCCCGATCTGCGCAACCTATCTGCGGGAGCTCGAGCGGCTCGTCCCGGATTTCGCTCAGCGCGGGGTCGAGACGATCGCCATCAGCAGCGACGAGGCTGATCGTGCCCGGCAGATGGCGGAAAAGATCAACGCCTCCGGCCTGCGCATCGGCTACGGGCTCGATCTCGCCAGCGCGCGCGCCTGGGGGCTCTACATCTCAGCCACACGCGGCAAGACCTCCATCGGTATCGAGGAGCCTGCCCTGTTCTCGGAGCCCGGCGTCTTCCTCGTCCGCACGGACGGCACGATCTACTATTCGTCCGTCCAGTCGATGCCCTTCGCGCGACCGGCCTTCTCCGAACTGCTGCAGGCGCTCGATTTCGCGATCAAGAACGACTATCCGGCGCGCGGCGAGTATACCGGCCCCGTCTGACGTTCCGTATGGGAGCGCGTCGCCGTCCTCAGCCGAAATGGCAGACGACTTCGGCGGCGACGCGCTTCACCTTGCCGTCCTCGAAACCGAGATAGATGCGCAGCAGGTTGGTGCCGAAGGCGGTCGCCTTGATCGTGTGCAGCGCCTCGATCGTCGCCCCTTGCGAAACGGTGCTGTTCTCGACGGCAGGAGTCCAGAACCACGGTTTGGGCGGATCGATCGTTATCTCCGAGAGCGCGCGCTCGGCATCGGCCCGGCCGGTCCCGATCGGAATGTAGCGGGTGACGATCTCGGTCGCGTCCCGGGCGCATTCGCGGCCATTGGTGACGGCCAGCACATCCGAGACCAGGGCCGAGCGCGTCTGCGGGATGCGGCCCCTCGAATAGTCATAGGTCGCGACGAGGCAGATCAGCGCGAAGACGGCGAAAGCGACGCCGAGCAGACGGCCTTTGCGTGACATGGAAGCGAGCCCCGGGCGCGATGCGGAGCCATCCGTCCGCATCGCATCGGTTCCCATGTTTTGCAGGCGCGGTCCAGAGGCATGCGATGCCGCAGCCGCCCCGCCCTACCCCGCCTTCGGCATCTGGATGACGTTGTGCAGCGTCGTGTCGGCGCCCTTGAGGAAGCGGCCGATGTTGCGCGCGGCCTGGCGGATGCGCTGCTCGTTCTCGACGATGGCGATGCGGACATAGTCGTCGCCATGCTCGCCGAAGCCGATGCCCGGTGCGACCGCGACCTCGGCCTTCTCGATCAGCAGCTTCGAGAATTCCAGCGATCCGAGATGGCGGAACTTCTCGGGGATCGGCACCCACGCGAACATCGAGGCTTCCGGCGCCGGGAACTCCCAGCCGGCCTTGCCGAAGCTCTCGACCAGCGCGTCGCGGCGCTTGCGGTAGATATCGCGCATCTCGCGGATGCAGTCGTCGGGCCCGTTGAGCGCGGCGGCCGCCGCGACCTGGATCGGCGTATAGGCGCCGTAGTCGAGATAGGACTTCACCCGCGCCAGCGCCGCGAGCAAGCGCTCGTTGCCGACGGCGAAGCCCATCCGCCAGCCGGCCATCGAGAAGGTCTTGGACATCGAGGTGAACTCGACGGCGACATCGATCGCGCCCGGCACCTGCAGCATCGAGGGCGGCGGGTTGCTCTCGTCGAAATAGACCTCGGCATAGGCGAGGTCGGAGAGCAGGATCAGTTCATGCTTCCTCGCGAAGGCGACGAGGTCCCGGTAAAAGTCGAGCGAGGCGACATAAGCCGTCGGGTTCGCCGGGTAGCAGGTGACGAGCGCGATCGGCTTGGGCACCGAATGCATCATCGCACGCTCCAGCGCCGGGAACATCGCCGGCGTCGGCTCGGCCGGGACGGAGCGAATCACCCCACCCGCCATCAGGAAGCCGAAGGCGTGGATCGGGTAGCTCGGATTCGGCACCAGCACGACATCGCCCGGTCCGGTGATGGCCTGCGCCATATTGGCGAAGCCTTCCTTCGAGCCCAGCGTCGCGACAACCTGCGTGTCGGGGTTCAGCTTCACGCCGAAACGGCGCTCGTAATAGTTCGCCTGGGCGCGGCGCAGGCCGCCGATGCCC
The DNA here is from genome assembly GCF_057809495.1 of Allobosea sp. FG18. Classification (NCBI taxonomy): domain Bacteria; kingdom Pseudomonadati; phylum Pseudomonadota; class Alphaproteobacteria; order Hyphomicrobiales; family Alloboseaceae; genus Allobosea; species Allobosea sp. FG18. The sequence goes on along the minus strand of NZ_JBMDKB010000024.1, from coordinate 82,045 downwards.
TTCGAGGCCGAATAGCGGTCGGTGCGCGGCTTGCCGGCGGTCTCGACCAGCTTTTCGATGACGTGCTTCGGCGCCGGCAGGTCGGGATTGCCCATGCCGAGGTCGATGATGTCGACGCCCTTGGCGCGCTCGGCGGCCTTGATCTTGTTGACCTGTTCGAAAACGTAGGGCGGCAAGCGCTTGATACGGTGGAAATCGGTCATCTCGAACAGGTCCTCGGCCGCCGACGGGCGGTGTCATGATTGCGCCGGGATTACATCCTTGCGTTAAGGGTGCTTAGCATCGCATCTTTCGTCATGACAGAGCCGATGACGCAATATTTTGCGATTCGTAGCGTGGACCTATCGGCTTGCAGCCGCGCTGGCGTGCCTGAAGCGGCCTTGCTCTCAGTTCCGGGGAAGCTTCGCCGGCTCCGGCGGCGGCGTCGCGCCGAGCGCTTTGGCGGTGTCCCCGGCGGCCGCATTGGCCTTCTGCTTGGCTTCGAGAGCGGCCTCGATCTTCTTGTAGTCCTCGACCGGCTTGCGCGGGGCCGCGCGCGTCACGCTCGACCCGACGGGGACGTATTCGAGGTCGTTCGGCCGGGCTTCCCGGACGAAAGCCTTGGATTCCTGCGGGGTGGTCGCCAGGCCTGCAGCCTCGGCGACGCCCTTGAATCCCTCGTCGCTGCCGCAGCCGGCGAGCGCCACGCCGACCACGACCAGCGCCACCGGAATCAGGAGCGGCTTTTTCGCGGAGATTTCAGTCGGCATCGGGGCATCCAGAGGTTGTCGATTTCACTTGGTAAAGCACAGCGGCTGCGTCCTTAATAGGACCAAAATGGAGCGCGATGCGCTATCCTACGACGACAGGGGGAAAGGGCGACATATGAGCGGAAAGAGCGACAGGGCGAAGGACACCACCGGTCCGGCCGAGGCCGCTCCCGACTTCGACCAGTTCGCGCAGAATATGGGCCGGCTCGTCGAGGAATACGGCAAGGTCACCGCCGCCTACCTGAAGCCGATCGAGCGCGGCGAGGCCAAGACCGGCCAGGCCGACGAGGCCAGCGACATGGTCAAGACGCTGGGCCGTGTCGCCGAGCGCTGGGTCAACGATCCCTCTAAGATCATCGAGGCGCAGGCTTCCCTTACCGGCGACTTCATGAACCTGTGGAGCACGGCGCTGAAGCGCGCCAGCGGCGAGGAGGTCGCGCCCGTCGCCGAGCCGGACAAGCGCGATGCCCGCTTCAAGGACCCGGACTGGACGAACCACCCCACCTTCGACTTCATCAAACAGGCTTATCTGATCGGCTCGCGCTGGGCCGAGACGATGGTCGACAAGGCCGACGACCTCGACCCGCATACGCGCGAGAAGGCCCGCTTCTACATCAAGCAGATCGCCGGCGCCCTCTCGCCCACCAATTTCGTCGCCACCAATCCCGAGCTGCTGCGCGAGACCATGCAGCAGAACGGCGAGAACCTCGTGCGCGGCATGAAGATGTATGCCGAGGATGTCGAGGCCGGCGGCGGCGAGCTCAAGATCCGCCAGTCCGACGGCGGCGCCTTCGAGGTCGGCGTCAATATCGCGACGACACCGGGCAAGGTCATCTTCCGCAACGAGATCATCGAGCTGATCCAGTACGCGCCCGCGACGCCGCAGGTGCTGAAGCGGCCGCTGCTGATCGTGCCGCCCTGGATCAACAAGTTCTACATCCTCGACCTCAACCCGGAGAAGAGCTTCATCCGCTGGTGCGTGGCGCAGGGGCTGACCGTCTTCTGCATTTCCTGGGTCAATCCGGATGCGCGCCACGCCGCCAAGGATTTCGAGAGCTATATGCGCGAAGGCATCTTCGCCGCGCTCGACACGATCGAGGAGGCGACCGGGGAAAAGAAGGTCTCGGCGATCGGCTACTGCGTCGGCGGCACGCTGCTCGGCGTGACGCTGGCCTATATGGCGGCGGTGCGCGACAAACGCATCGAGAGCGCAACCTTCTTCACGACGCAGGTCGATTTCGCGCAGGCCGGCGAGCTCTCGGTCTTCGTCGACGAGGAACAGATCCGCGCGATCGAGGAGCAGATGGCCCGCACCGGCTATCTCGACGGTGCGCGGATGGCGGGCGCCTTCAACATGCTCAGGCCGAACGACCTGATCTGGTCCTACGCGGTCAACAACTACCTGAAGGGCAAGGCGCCGACGCCCTTCGACCTGCTCTACTGGAATGCGGATTCGACCCGGATGCCGGCGGCGAACCACTCCTTCTATCTGCGCAACTGCTATCTCGACAACAAGCTCTCCAAGGGCGAGATGCGGATCGGCGGCAAGACGCTCGACCTCAAGCAGGTGACGATGCCGATCTACAATCTCGCGACGCGGGAGGACCATATCGCGCCGGCCCAGTCGGTCTTCAACGGCTCGCAGTGCTTCGGCGGGCCGGTCGAGCATGTCGTCGCCGGCTCCGGCCATATCGCCGGTGTCGTCAATCCGCCGGCCAAGGTGAAGTACCAGTACTGGACAGGCGGACCGGCCAAGGGCCGCTATGCCGACTGGCTGGCCAAGGCGGACGAGCATCCGGGCTCGTGGTGGCCGCACTGGTTCGGCTGGCTGGAGGCCCAGGCGCCGAAGAAGGTCGCCGCCCGCGAGCCGGGAGGCGGCAAGCTCAAGGCGCTCGCCGACGCGCCCGGCACTTATGTGAAGGTGAAGGCCTAGGCTTTCGTCCGGTCGTGCTCGCCCTTGTGGCGACCATCGACGCCTTCGCGCCGGGGCGGCTCGACGAGCCCTCCCCGTGAGTATGTCCCGCTATTCGCCCCGCCAGACACAGACGCTCAATGCAAGGCCGGTGACGACGGCCGGTTCAAACGGCCCTGCCGTCCCGGTCGAACCCGGCAGGCTTCACAAATCGCGATGCCATCTATCGCATGTGCTGGACTATGCCGAGGCGTGGAACGCCCGGCATCCCGAATAGGCCCCGCCTCGTTCCCCGCCCAGCAGAAAACGCCGCGGACCGACCATAGTCGCACCGACAAAAAAGCCGGCCCGAAGGCCGGCTTTTGTCGTGAGGGCGGTGCCGCTCAGTTCTTGCGGACGACCGGGCGAACCGGGACCGTCTGCTTCGGATCGTCCCAATTGTAGGTGATGCCGACCGAGGCGATGTGGATGTAGGGCTTGGCCTCGGCGGTGTAATAGACCGGCGCGCCGCGGTTCCACTGCGGGTGAGCCGGATTGTAGTTCACCGACGCCTTCTTCACGTCGATATAGGTGTAGCCGACATCCAGCTTGATCCGGTCGGTGACCTGATAGCTCGCGCCGGCACTGAGCCAGAGACGGTCGTTATCCGAGATGTAGATGGTGCGGTTGCGGTCGTTGACCGCGGACATCTCGTAGCCGATGCCGGCGCGCAGCGTCAGGTCCTTGCTGTACTTGTACTCGACGCCGCCGCTGAAGAACCAGGCGTCGTCATACTGGAAATTCAGGCTGGTCTGCGGGCGGCCGTTGAGCTCGTTGACGATCGGGATGTTGCGGAAGCGGCTCCAGTTCGTCCACTCGACGCCGAGATGCGCCTGCCATTGATCGTTGATCACCTGCGAAACGCCGACGACGACCGAGTCGGGCAGGTTCAGGTTGGCCTTGACCGGGAAGCGGGCGAGGACGGGCGTGGGCGTGGCCAGCGACCCTTGGAGCGTCTGGCGGATCGAAGAACGATAGGCCACGCCGATATTGGTTCCCGCGAACGGGGTGAACGTCGCGCCGAGGCGATAGCCGAAATCGATCGTGTCGCCCTCGAGAATGACCGGGGAGGCCGTGGGCGCGAGGCCACCGGCCTGCTTCAGCTTGGCGCTCAGATACTGGATCTGCAGAGCGGCGCCGACCGAGAGCCAATCGTTGACCTTGTAGCCGACCGTCGGCGAGACGTTGACGGTCACGAGCTTGGCCGAACGCCCGTAAATCTGGGCGGCGTGAACCTGGTTGTCCGGCTTGGAACGCAGGCCATAGGGCGCGCCGGTGGTCATGCCGACCCAGAGCCGGTCAGTCAGTTGCCAGGCGCTGGCCGAAGCCGGGATGACGGCGCCATCGCCGCCAATATTGCCGGTGCCGAACTGGATCGGGTTCAGCGGCGCCGGCGCGTCCGGGCCGCCGACCCGCGAGGGCGACGTCGGCTGATAGTCGCCATTGGCGTTGAGATAGGTGTAGTTCCAGTTGCTGTGGCGGCCGGGAAACATGGTGATGGTCGCCGGGTTCCAGGCCATCGCGCTCATACCGATGCCGCCCGAAGCCGCGCCGGCAAAGGCCATGCCGAGGCCTTCGGCGCCCTGGCCGCTGCGGATGGCGAATGAACTGGCCGAGGCCGCTCCAGCCGCGAGGAGAGCGGCAAGCGAGACCGAGGCGGCTGCGGCGGTACGAACAAGGCCCTTCATCGAATCCATCCCGATCTAGATTTTTCGAGGTCGGACACCTCACTTGATTCGGAGCATGACCCGAGCCGTTTCCCGCCGCAATCCTACCTCCGGCGCCGTGGAATCGCCGTACCGCCTCCTCATTTGGGACCAACTCTGCCGAAAACAGACCAAAACTGACGATTTCCGACGATGCGTCAGCCCGATTGTTCAGAAAGATATAGTTTATATAAGAACTATTGCCGGTTTTTGCCCATTTCCGGCTCGCCTCAATCCCCTAGGCTCACCCTGGGTCAACCGTCGCTTTGGGAAGCCCCGTTGCATTCGCGCAACAATCCGGCCGCCTGCTCCATGCGGATGTCCCATGCGCGATGACGGGCTTGTGTTTCCGGTCGGCATCCGATCAGAATCCCCTCACCCATTTAGATCGTTTGAAAACGGGGGAAACACCTTGAAACTGCTCCGCTACGGCGCACCCGGCCAGGAGAAGCCGGCCCTTCTCGATGCCAAGGGCGGGTTGCGCGACCTGTCCGGCATCATTCCCGACCTCGCCGGCAAGGCGCTGACCTCGGCCTCGCTCGCCAAGATCAAGGCAGTTGCGCCGGAATCCCTGCCACTCGTCTCGGGCTCTCCGCGTATCGGCGCCTGCGTCGCGGACGTGCGCAACTTCATCGCGGTCGGCCTGAACTTCGCCGATCACGCGGCCGAGACCGGCGCCGAGATCCCGAAGGAACCAATCCTGTTCAACAAGGCTCCGAACTGCATCGTGGGTCCCAATGACGACGTGATCATCCCGAAGGGCTCGCAGAAGACCGACTGGGAAGTCGAGCTCGCCATCGTGATCGGCGACGGCGGCTCCTATATCGAGGAGAAGGACGCCATGGCGGCGATCGCCGGCTTCTGCGTCTGCAACGACGTCTCCGAGCGTGCCTTCCAGCAGGAGCGCGGCGGCCAGTGGGCCAAGGGCAAGGGTTGCCCGACCTTCGGGCCGCTCGGCCCGTGGCTCGTCACCACCGACGAGATCAAGGACATCCAGAATCTCGGCATGTGGCTCGAGGTCGACGGCGAGCGCGTGCAGAACGGCTCGACCAAGACGATGATCTTCGGCGCCGCCTATCTGGTCCACTATATCAGCCAGTTCATGCGCCTCGATCCGGGCGACGTCATCACCACCGGCACGCCTCCGGGCGTCGGCCTCGGCTTCAAGCCGCCGCGCTTCCTGAAGGGCGGCGAGGTCGTCACCCTCGGGATCGAGGGCCTCGGCGAGCAGAAGCAGAATTTCGTGCCCTACAAGGGCTGATCCGAAAGGGGCGCTCCGGCGCCCCTTTTCATTTTGACGATATGATGCCGGGTGGTTCAGCACCTCGGCCGGCCGCGAAACGGACGCATGAGGGCCATGCAGGGCAGAACGAAAAGGCACTGCCGAAGCTGCTTGACCTGGCTTCGGCAGTGCAAGCCGATACTCGCCTGTGGCCTTGCGGCCTTTTTGAGGACCACCACCATGGCCTCATCGAAAGAATCTGCCATCCCCCAAATGGGGGCTTCCCTGACGTCATATTTCCGGCCGCCGGAGCAGCAGCCGTCGAGCCGCCGGCCGAATCGCCGACTTCGCCATGATTGCGAACGGGCTGCCCGCTCCGCCCCTAGCGGCTTCAGCGCGGCCCGGCGCTCTTCAGCAGGCCGACCAGATCGGCCTGCCGGCGCGTGCCGGTCTTGGCGAGGATACGCTTCAGGGTCGTGCGCGCCGTCGCCTCTGTCACGCCGAGACGCAACGCGGCCTCCCGCGGCGGATGGCCGCCGGCGATGACCGCGGCCAGCCGCGCCTCGGCCGGGGTGAGATCGAACAAGCCGGCGATCAGGCCGGCATCCGGCCCCGCTCCCGCGACGACCGGCGTCGCGACGATGATAGCGCCGGCAAAAGAGAAGATGTCGCGCGCCCGGCCGCGCACCGGCGCAACATGCACGACCATCGGGTCGGCGCCGCGCCAGGACGGGATCGGGACGGACCGGACCGGCTGGGGCAGGTCCGTCCGCGAGAAGCCCGCGATCGCTGTCGCCAGCATGTCGTCTGCCGGGGTGTAGGCAAGAGCGAGACGGGCCGTGCGATCGTGGAACACATCAGGGATCAGGTCCTGGAACAGGGCGTTGGCCTCGAGCACATGGCCGCGCAGGCCGAGAACCGCAGCCGGCAATCCCATCAGTTCGAGCGCCTGCGACGCCGCGCGCGCGCGCTCCATCGCCAGACGGCGACCGAGCAGTCCGGCCCGGGCGAAATGCGGCCTCAGGCGGTCAAGAGCTGCAATGGCCCGCTCATCGACGGTGCCCTCCGAGAACGAGCGCTCGCAATGGACGATCGTGGTGTCGCCGGTCGGCGCGGCAATCACCGTGGCGACCCCGGACCCGTACCCGGCCGGGATCAGGATATCCTGATAGACCGGCTCATGCGCGATCTCGTCGGGACTGAAGACATCGTCATCGGTGATGAAACCGAGCCGGCCATGCGCGAGCAGGCGCTGTGCCCGTTCGTTGACGGCGAACGGGATGCGGCGCAGCACCTCTTCATAACCCTCGGTGAACTCCGGCGAAGAGCCGAGAAGGCGCGCCTCGTCGTCGAGCACGGTCCCCAGCAATGCCTCGCGACAACTGGCGATCCGGGCCGTGTCACGCAGCACGGCAGGCCAACGCTCAGGCACGATCGCGGCCTCGTAGATGCCGTCGATCAATGCATTCTCGAACTCGCTGCCCGTCACGTCGCACCTCTCGCGATACAACCAACCTATCCCGCATGACGCGAAGATGTCTCGTCAAAAGACAGGTCGTGGTTGATGTCGCAGCGCGCTGGCAGGCGGAAAGCGGCTCAGCCCTCCGGCAATCCAAGCATCAGGCGGATGTTCTGCACCGCGGCGCCGGATGCGCCCTTGCCGAGATTGTCGAGCCGCGCGACCAGCACCGCCTGGCCGAGATCGTCCTGCCCGAACACCATGAGCTCCAGTTTGTTGGTGTCGTTCAGCGCTTCCGGCTCGATCTTGCCACCCAAGCCGTCCTGCGTGACGACGCGGACATAGGTCGAGCCGGCATAGCGCTCGGCCAGCGCATGGTGGAGATCGGCCACGCCCGGCCGCCCTGGCAGCATGTCGAGATGCAGCGGCACGGAAACCAGCATGCCCTGCCGGAAATTGCCGACGGAGGGCACGAAGATCGGCCGCCGGGTCAGGCGGGCATAAGCCTGCAACTCGGGCAGGTGCTTATGACGCAGGCCGAGGCCGTAAAGCTCGAAGGCGGGGGCGACGCCGGTCTCGAAATCCTCGATCATCGACTTGCCGCCGCCCGAATAGCCGGAGACGGCATTGATGGTGACCGCATGGTCCTGCGCCATCAGCCCGGCATCGACGAGCGGACGCAGCAGCGCGATGGCGCCGGTGGGATAGCAACCGGGATTGGCGACACGGTCGGCCTTGGCGATCTTCGCGGCATGGCCGGGCTCGAGCTCGGCAAAGCCATAGACCCAGCCCGGGGCAACGCGATGGGCGGTCGCGGCATCGACGATCTTGGGCGCGCCGGCGCCGAGCTGATCGGCGAGCGCGACCGATTCCTTCGCGGCGTCGTCCGGCAGGCAGAGCACGACGAGATCGACGCTCGCCATCATGTCCTTGCGGGCGGCGGGGTCCTTGCGCTTGTCGGGATCGATGCTCTTGACCGCGACCTCCGGCACCACCGCCAGACGCTCGCGGATACCGAGACCGGTCGTGCCGGCTTCGCCGTCGATGAAGATGGTTTTCAGGTTCTGGCTCATCGGGACCCCCGGTGGCTGGGCAGACACAGCAATGGATGGGCTTCAGGCATAAAAAAACCGCGCTTCTGGCGCGGTCGCGGGCGTTCGGTCAGCAGCCGAGCGTCATCGCGGGCGCGCCGTGGCGGCCAGGCAGGGGCGACGTCGGATGAAGCTCGTCATCATGATCCCGTATATGTTCGTGCTTGGACGAGGTGTCAATCACGCCTTGCGCCCCACCTGATCATTGCCTCTCTTCGCTCCTCGCAAAGTCGACACGCGCCGCAGGCCCGAAAGCTGAATCGCGGGAAGCGCTTCCCTGCTTTTCCTCGCGAACCGATTCAACCGGCCTTCTTCAGTGCCAATGCCTGGATGTGATGCTGGGCGATGCTCGAGGCGGCGACCGCCGTGATGTCGGCATGGTCATAGGGCGGCGAGACCTCGACCACGTCCATGCCACGGATATCGAGATCGCGGATCGCCCAGAGGATGCGCAATGCCTGGTCCGCGGTGAAACCGCCCGAGACCGGCGTGCCGGTGCCGGGCGCGAAGGCGGGATCGAGCGCGTCGATATCGAAGGTGAGATAGGCCGCGCCCTCCCCGACCCGCTCGCGGATGCGCCGCGCCGTGCCGGCGACGCCGAGTTCCTGCGCCTCATAGGCATCGATGACGGCGATGCCGCAATCGCGCGGCGCAACGGTGCGGATGCCGATCTGGACCGAACGCTCGACATCGATCAACCCCTCGCGCACCGCCTCCAGCACGAAGCTGCCATGGCCGATGCCGCCCGGACCGTCGTCCCAGGTGTCCTGATGGGCGTCGAACTGGATCAGCGCCAGCTTGCCGTGGCGGGCGACATGAGCGCGCAGCAGCGGCAGGGTGATGAAATGGTCACCACCGAGCGTGACGAGATGGGCGCCCGAAGCGAGGATGCCGGCGGCTTCCGTTTCGATGGCGCGGGCGCAAGCTCCGAGATCGCCGCGCGGCAAGGCACAATCGCCATAATCCACGGCCGCGAGTCGGGCGAAGGGGTCGATGCCCGAGGGATATTGCGGGTCGCCGTCGAAGATCGCGCTGGCGCGGCGGATCGCCTGCGGGCCAAAGCGGGTGCCCGGTCGGTTGGTGACGGAGAGATCGAAGGGCACGCCCCAGATGACGAGATCAGACCCCGCGATATCCTTGCCGTAGCGGCGACGCATGAAGGAGAGCGCGCCGGCATAAGTCGGGTCTGCGGCGCCGCCGCGCCTGTCGCCGGTGAAGGCGTGGTCGATCGGTGGCTTGTCGGAGGCTTCGGTCATGATCGTCTCAGTCAGCGGCGCGCGTTGAACCAGACATAGATGCACCACGGCAGGATCAGCGCGAGCGCCGTCAGGACGAGGCGCAGCATCGTCCAGGCGTTGGGGTTGTTGAGCGCGCGCCCATCAAGCGCCGGCACGCCATGGATCAGGCCGAGCGCGATGGCCGGAGCGAGGAAGACGACCAGCGCCCGGCCGATGCGTTGCCCGCGCGGGAGTTCCTCGCGCGCCAGCATCAGCAAGGCCGGCACGGCGATCATGACGAAGGCGATCAGGACGAGAAGGACGCGCATGGGGTTCCGGGCAGAGTGTCGCTTGCAAGCACTATATGTCGTTTCTCACCCGCGCCGTCATCCCGGGCGACCGAAGTGAGACCCGGGATCCATGCCGGAACCTCTATCTCGAGCGCTCCGGCATGGATCCCGGATCGGCGCCGCTATCGCGGCTTGTCCGGGATGACGGCGCGGTTGGAGCAAGACGATTGGAGCAGGAAGGTTGAACGCTACCTCCCGCCACCGACCTTCAGGATGATTCCAGTCGTGTAGCTCGACGCGCCAGACAGCAGGAACAGCACCGCCTCGGCGATCTCGTCGGCAGTCGCGGCGCGCTTCAGCGGAATCAGCGGCGCGATCCGGGCGACGCGGCCGGCCTCGCCGGTCGAGAGCGCGTGGATCTCGGTCTCGGTGATGCCCGGCGCCACCGCGTTCACGCGGATGCCGTGCGCCGCCAGCTCCTTGGCAAGACCGATGGTGAGGGAATCGACTGCGCCCTTCGAGGCCGCGTACCAGACGTACTCGCCGGGCGAGCCCAGTTCCGCCGCGACGGAGGAGATGTTGACGATCGCCCTGCCCTCCGCAGCTTCGTTGGCGATGAGCGCCCGGGCCGCCTCGCGAGCGACGAGGATCGCGCCGGTGACGTTGACGTCGATGCATTCACGGATGACCGCCGTATCGGCGTCGACGAGCGGCCCTGACTTGCCGGTGATGCCGGCATTGTTGACGACATGGGTCAGCGGCCCCAGCGCCGCCCTCGCCTCGGCGAAGACGCGGACGATATCCGTCGCGCTCGCCATGTCGCCTTGAAACGCCACGGCCTTCGCACCCGCCGCCTCGCAGGCCGCGACGATCTTGGCGGCCGCACCGGCATTGCTCCGGTAGTTCACCGCGACATCGTAGCCGCGCCCGGCCGCCATGATGCAGGTCGCAGCGCCGATGCCGCGGCTGCCGCCGGTGACGAGAAGAACGGGGCGGGTCATGGCAGGCTCCTGCTGATCGGGCGCGAGAATGCCAGCCAATACGAAAAGGGCGGCTCTTGCGAGCCGCCCTTCCGCATACCGGTAATCCCGGAAACGATCAGCGCTTCGAGAACTGGAAGCTGCGGCGGGCCTTGGCCTTACCGAACTTCTTACGCTCGACGACACGCGAGTCGCGGGTCAGGAAGCCTTCCTTCTTGAGCGGGCCGCGAAGCTCCGGCTCGTAGAAGGTCAGCGCCTTGGAGATGCCGTGGCGCACCGCGCCGGCCTGGCCGGAGAGACCGCCGCCCTTGACCGAGACGATGACGTCGTACTGGGTCATGCGATCGACGAGCTGGAGCGGCTGCGCCAGCACGAGACGCAGCACCGGGCGAGCGAAGTAGATCTCCTGGTCGCGGCCGTTGACGGTGACCTTGCCGGAGCCCGGCTTGATCCAGACCCGGGCGATGGCGTTCTTGCGCTTGCCGGTGGCATAGGCGCGGCCCTGCGCATCGACCTTCTTGACGTGGACCGGAGCTTCCGGCTGAGCGGGCTTGGCGACGTCGCCGAGCTGGGAGAGAGACTGCAGAACTTCAGCCACGGTCAGACCCTCTTGTTCTTGCTGTTGAGCGCGGCGACGTCGAGCGCCTCCGGCGACTGGGCAGCGTGCGGATGCTCCGCGCCCTTGTAGACGCGCAGGTTGCCGAGGATCTGGCGGAAGAGCGGGCCGCGCGGCAGCATGCGCTCGACGGCCTTCTCGACGACGCGCTCAGGGAAGCGGCCTTCCAGGATGAACTTGGCCGAACGCTCCTTGATGCCACCCGGGAAACCCGTGTGGTGGTAGTAGTTCTTCTGCTCGCGCTTGCGGCCGGTGAAGGAAACCTTCTCGGCGTTGATCACGATGACATTGTCGCCGCAGTCGACATGCGGGGTGTAGGCGGCCTTGTGCTTGCCGCGCAGACGCATCGCCACAACGGAGGCGAGACGGCCGACGACGAGCCCGGAGGCGTCGATCACAACCCACTTCTTTTCGACATCGGCGGGCTTGAGCGAGACGGTGGTCTTCATCGCGGTACCCCTTCGGTTGCGTAAAAAAGGACAAGCCGCCGGAGAGCCCAGCGGCGGTGTGGCGTCGAGATAGGGGCAAGCAGGCCGACTGTCAAGCGTTACAATTGACGCCAAAAAGCAGAAAACGCCTATTTTTCAACAAGCTGAGAAAAACGGTATCAGGATACCGCATATTATTCCACCGCCGCGACCCGCGCCCTGCCGCACCGCTCACCGCGCGACGGGAATCGAATAGGTCCCCGTCGCGTGACAGACCATCTCCGGTTCCCCTTGCGAATAGAGGCAGACCTCGCCGACCGCGAGCCGCTTGCCGAGTTTGAGCAGCTTCGCCTCGCCGATCAGCGCCGCCTGGCCGGGCTTGCGTAGGAAGTTGAAATTGAGGCTCGTCGTCACCGCGAGGCCGACCGGGCCGATCTGGGCCAGGATCGCCGCATAGAGCGCGAGATCGGCCAGCGCCATCATGGTCGGCCCCGAGATCGTGCCGCCGGGGCGCAGATGCTTCTCATGGTAGTCGCAGCGCATCCGGGCCGTCATCGGCCCGACATCCTCGATGAAATAGGTGCGCCCGCCATGGTGGAGCTGGGGAAAGACCTCGTCGAGATAGGCATCGATCTCGGAGGCGCTCATGCGGGTCGTCATGCGGAAAACCACAGGCTGGAACGGGGCTTATCCCCTTGCAGCATGGCCGGCCGGCTCCGACAATAGGCGGAAATGCGGAAGGGAAGCACGATGAACGCCCATCACAAGCCGGAGGCCGCGCCCGTCCTGCTGCGCGAGGACGCCAAGGGCATCACGACGCTGACGCTGAACCGCCCGCAGGCACGCAACCCGCTGAGCGAGGCGATGCTGGCGGCGTTGAGCGAGACCTTCACCGCGATCGCGGCCGATCGCGCGGTCAAGGCCGTGATCCTCACGGCGGCCGGGCCGGTGTTCAGCGCCGGGCACGACCTCAAGGAGATGACCGCCCATCGCGCCGATCCCGACCGGGGCCGGGCCTATTTCACGGATATCCTCGGGCGCTGCTCCGCCATGATGCAGCAGATCACGGCCCTGCCCCAGCCGGTGATCGCGGCTGTCGAGGGCACAGCCACCGCCGCCGGCTGCCAGCTCGTGGCGAGCTGCGATCTCGCGGTCGCGGGCGAAGGCGCCCGCTTCTGCACGCCCGGCGTCCATATCGGCCTGTTCTGCTCGACGCCGATGGTCGCGCTTTCGCGCAATCTCTCGGCCAAACATGCGCTGGAGATGCTGCTGCTGGGCGAGATGGTGCCGGCGGATGAGGCGGCTCGCATGGGACTGGTCAATCGTGTCGTGCCGGCCGGCGACGCTCTGGCGGAAGCGCAGCGGCTCGCGGCGATCATCGCTTCGAAGTCTCCCGCAACGGTCAAGATCGGCAAGCGCGCCTTCTACGAGCAGCGCGAGATGGGGCTCAAGGCGGCTTATGACCACGCCTCGGCCGTGATGGTCGAGAACATGCTGGCACGGGACGCCGAGGAAGGCATCGGTGCCTTCGTGGAAAAGCGCGCGCCGGTGTGGGAGGGGTAGGACCCCCCTCCCCCCCCCCGGCAACCACGGGGAGACCCGGGATGACGGCGCGGTCGCTGCGTCCTATATCGGCCCTGCGCCTTCCCCGCCGCTGAGGCTCAGCTTCATGACCCACGACGCCTATCCCGACAGCCTGATCCGCGACATCCTGAAATCCGTGAAGCGGATCGCGCTGGTCGGCGCTTCCGCCAACGAGGCGCGGCCGAGCTGGATCGTAACGAAATACCTGATCGACCGGGGTTATGACGTCATTCCGGTCAATCCCGGCCTCGCCGGCCAGACGATCCTCGGCAAGACGGTCTATGCCACGCTCAAGGATATCCCCGGCCCGGTCGACATGGTCGAAATCTTCCGCAATTCGGAAGCGGCGGGGCCGATCACCGACGAAGCGCTGGCGCTCGATCCCCTGCCCAAGGTGATCTGGATGCAGCTTTCGGTGCGCAACGACGAAGCCGCAGGACGGGCCGAAGCGAAAGGCGTCACCGTCATCATGAACCGCTGCCCGAAGATCGAATACGGCCGGCTTTCCGGCGAGATCGGCTGGCAGGGCATCAATTCGCGCATCCTCTCGGCCAAGAAGCCGGTGCTCGCCGGCAAGGGCTTCCAGAAGCTGACGATCAACCGGCCGGGAACCTGACGCAGCCTGCCGCCCCCGAATTGACGCTTCGACAACCGTTCGTTAAATCGAACGATCCGTTTTCGACGTCAGATTGTCAGGGAGCAGCCATGACCGACCGTGCACCGGGTTTCCACACACTCGCCATCCACGCCGGGGCAGCACCCGACGCCGCGACGGGCGCACGCGCCACGCCGATCTACCAGACGACGTCCTTCGTCTTCGACGATGTCGACCATGCCGCCTCGCTGTTCGGGCTGCAGGCCTTCGGCAATATCTATACCCGCATCGGCAACCCGACGAACGCGGTGCTGGAAGAGCGCGTCGCAGCACTGGAGGGCGGCACGGCGGCGCTCGCCGTCGCGTCCGGCCACGCGGCCGAGTTCCTCTGCTTCCATGCGCTGCTGCAGCCGGGCGACGAATTCGTCGCGGCGCGCAAGCTCTATGGCGGCTCGATCAACCAGTTCAACCATTCCTACAAGAGCTTCGGCTGGAATGTGATCTGGGCCGATCCGGACGATGTCGAGGGCTTCGCCGCCGCCGTGACGCCAAAGACCAAGGCGATCTTCATCGAGTCGATCGCCAATCCCGGCGGGGTCATCGTCGACATCGCCGCGATCAGCGCGATCGCCAAGAAGCACAACATCCCGCTCATCGTCGACAACACGATGGCCTCGCCCTATCTGCTGCGCCCGTTCGAGCATGGCGCCGACATCATCGTGCATTCGGCGACGAAGTTCCTCGGCGGCCACGGCAACTCGATCGGCGGCCTGATCGTCGATGGCGGCTCGTTCAACTGGGTCGGCGACGACCGCTACCCGATGCTCTCCAAGCCGCGGCCGGAATATAACGGCATGGTGCTGGGCGAGACCTTCGGCAATTTCGCCTTCGCCATCGCGACCCGCGTGCTCGGCCTGCGCGATCTCGGCCCCGCGCTCTCGCCCTTCAACGCCTTCATGCTGCTGACCGGCATCGAGACCCTGCCGCTGCGCATGCAGCGTCATTGCGAGAGCACGCAGAAGGTCGCCGTGCATCTCCAGAAGCATCCGGCGGTCGAGTGGGTCAGCTATCCCGGCCTGCCCGGCGACAAGTACGAAGCCCTGGCCAAGCGCTACACGCCGAAGGGCGCCGGCGCGGTCTTTACCTTCGGGCTCAAGGGCGGCTACGACGCCGGCGTCAAGCTGGTCTCGAACCTCAAGCTGTTCTCGCATCTCGCCAATATCGGTGACACGCGCTCGCTGGTGATCCACCCAGCCTCGACCACCCATCGCCAGCTCACCGACGAGCAGAAGATCGCCTCGGGCGCCGGACCGCAGGTCGTGCGCCTCTCGATCGGGCTCGAAGATGTCGAGGATCTGATCGCGGATCTGGATCAGGCGCTGGCATAAGCTCATGCCTCATTCTCGGGCTTGCCCCGAGAATCTCATGACCATGGAGGCGCCGGAAACGGCGCCTCTTTTGTTTGGGAGAACTCCGATTGTCATTCCGGGGCACGCCGCAGGCGTGAACCCGGAACCCACGACCGGGTGAGCCCTGCAAACAGTAGCGGACACGCCACGACCCAGTCGTGGGTTCCGGGCTCTTCGCTGCGCGAAGCCCCGGAATGACAAGCGGGCTGCTTATCCCCTTGCCGCCTGCTCGGTGCGGGTGACATGCACCACGCCCATCGCCAGCACGGCGAAGCCGAGCGCCTGATGGCTAAGCCCGGCCCAGAGCGGCACGACCAGCAGCAGCGTCACGATGCCGAGCGCCGATTGCGCCAGAACCAGCCCGGCGATCGCGGTCGCGCGCTTGGCGCTGCCCGAGCCCGGCGCGGCGCGGCGCAGACGCAGTACGTTCCACAAGGCGACGGCGAGAAGGACATAGGCGCCGATGCGGTGGTTGAACTGAACCAGCGCGACATTGTCGACGAAGTTCTCCCAGAACGGTGTCTGGGCGAAGAGCTGCGAGCTAGGGGGCACCAGCACGCCGTCCATCAGTGGCCAGGTGTTGAAGGTGAAGCCGGCCTTCGAGCCGGCGACCAGCCCGCCGAGCGCGACCTGCACGAAAAGCAGGAGCAGCAGCAGCCATGCGCTCGCCCTGCCTCGCGCCGGCTCGCCCCGGCGCAGCGGCGTCAGCGCCGTCGCGAAGGCCACGACCGAGGCGAAGAACAGGCCGGCGAAGGTCAGATGCAGCGTCAACTTCACCGGCGCGACCGCGATCATGCCGGGCTGCAAGCCTGACGCGACCATGATCCAGCCGATCGCGCCCTGCAGGCCGAGCAGCAGGCCCATGCCGAAGAGCGTTGCGCTCTGCCGAACGGGCAGCAGGCGGCGCAAGGCGACGATGAGGAAGCCGGCGAGATAGATCAGCCCGATGAAACGGCCGAGCTGGCGATGGCCCCATTCCCACCAGTAGATGAACTGGAACGCGCCGAGGCTCATGCCCTCGTTGAGGAGCTGGTATTGCGGGCTCGCGCGATACTTGCCGAACTCCTCGGCCCAGGCTTCGGCGGAGAGCGGCGGCATCGCTCCGGTGATCGGCTTCCATTCGGTGATCGAGAGGCCGGACCCGGTAAGACGGGTCGCGCCTCCGACCACGACCATCAGGAAGACGAGCCCGGCCACGATCCAGAGCCAGCGGCGGATGCCGGCATGATCGGCCTTGGCGTCGGCGCGTGTCTGGTCGAGGGCGAGGGTCACGGGCGGGCTTTCGGTCGCAGGCGGGGATCTTTCGGCGCGCATCGCTTCACAAGCGCGCTCGCCGGTGACATAGACCCGTCGCTCCGGCGCGACAACGCCCGCATTGCCGCAGCAGCCCAGTCCGCGCGGTGGAGAGCCCGATGAAACAACGCAACCGCAAGCTGGTCGGGACCGTGCTGATCCTCGTCTTCGTCTGCGTCTACGCGCTCGTCGCGATGGCGCTGGCGCAGGGGCGGATCACCGAAGCGTCGAAGCCGGTGCAGACCATCGCCTATATCGCGCTCGGCCTCGCCTGGGTGCTGCCGCTGCTGCCGCTGATCAAGTGGATGGAGCGCAAGGACGAGGCTTGAGGCGTTTCGCCGATCCCGGCGGAAGAACCACTGTTGTCATTCCGGGGCGTGCCGCAGGCACGAACCCGGAACCCACGACCGGGCGAGCCGCCGGCCACTGAACACAAGATGTCTCACCCGGTCGTGGGTTCCGGGTTCTTCGCTCCGCGAAGCCCCGGAATGACAAGCCGAGGGCAAAACCCTAACCGACATCCAGCCTGCGCCCCCTACTTCGCAGCCAGAACGGCAGCCCAGACAGCAGCGCCCGCAGCGCCGCCTCGTTCTGATGCAGGCCGTTGAGCGAGACGCGCGGCAAGGCATGAAGATGGCCGGCATGCTCGGGAAAGAGATGGCCCGGCCGCGTGGTCACCGCGCTCTCGAAGCCCGCCTCCGCCGCCAACGCGAAATCGCGCGGTCCGACAGAATCGGGATCGCCGACCGGATAGGCGAAATGGCGGATCGGGATACCCAGCTCCGTCTCCAGACGCTGCCTGCTCTCGACGATCTCGCGGCGCGCGACATCCGCATCGTGCTTCGCCAGCATCGGATGCGTCAGGGTATGGGCGCCGATGGTCACGCCCGGCGCACCGGACAAGGCCCGCAGCGTCTCCCAGGGCAGGCATTCTCGCTCGACAATGGCGGCCGGGTCGATGCCGGCCTCGGCCGCCAACGTGGAAATCGCTGAGAGCAGAATCGCTTCCGGGCCGCGGCGTAGACGCCAGTAGAGCCTGGCGAAGGCGCGGTCCTTCTCGGCATCGGTTTCGGTCCGAGCCATGAAGCGGCCATCCGGCAGGGCGAGATCGAGCCGCGGCAGGGTCCGGATCGCCTCCTCCAGCTCGACCCACCAGAGCCGCGCCGTGCGATCGGCGAAGCCGGGCGTCACGAACAGGGTCCAGGGCGCCTCGTGCTTCGCCAGGACGGGCCAGGCCTCTTCGACATTGTCGCGGTAGCCATCGTCGAAGGTCAGCGCGACGAAGAAGCGGCCGGGTTTGGGATTGCGCAGGCGCGCCAACGCCTCCTGCAACGAGACGATGTCGTAGCCTTCGGCCCGGATCAGGCGCAGCGCGCGATCGAGGAAATCCGGGGTGATGTCGAGCAGCGCGTTCGGCGCAAAGCCGCGCCGCTCCGCCGCCCGGACATGGTGCAGAGTCAGGATCACGCCCGCGCCTTGCGCAAAGCCACGGCTCCAGCGGTCGGCGCCGGTCGCCGCCATCACCCGGAATGCGGCCGCGATGGCCCTGTGACGCCCGTTCATCGCCGCCAAATGCAACCGTCCCCTTGCAACCACCCGCTAACGCTATCGCGCGATGGCGCGGCGGGACCAAGGGATTGTGGCCGATCCGTTCACAATGACGGGTTAAGGACGCTCATCTGCTCTGCTCGTATGGGCGAAGGACACATGCCCGCCATCGCCGCTTCGACATCGGCCAACTCAGACGCGGCCACCGCCGCCCGGACCGCGCGACGCCCCTGGGCCTCGATCGCGATCGAGACCGATATCGCGGCGCTCGCCGACACCTGGCGTGCGTTCGAGGCGACCGCGCTGGTGACGCCCTATCAGAGCTATGACTGGATCAGGCCCTTCGTCGAGACGATCGGCGCAGCCCACGGCATGGCCTTGCGCTACGCGCTGGTGCGCGATGCCGGCGGCAAACTCTGCGCCTTGCTGCCGCTGACGATCACCGGCCGCAGCGGCTTCCGCTTTGCCGAGTTCATCGGCGGAAAGCACGCCAACTACCATATGGGGCTCTACGCTCCGGGTTTCGCCGCGCAGCTCGACACCGCCCTGACGACGCAGATGTTGACGGAGATCGGCAATGCCATCGGCGGACTCGATGCGCTCGCCTTCGTCAACCAGCCGATCACCTGGCAAGGCGTCGGCAACCCCGCCGCGCAGCTCGCCGCCGGCCCGAGTCCGAGCCGCGCCTACAAGCTCGCCCTGATCGCCGGCGACGGCGATGCGACGCTCAGGCGCTCGATGAGCAGCCACGCGCGCAAGAAGCTCAAGAACAAGCACAGCCGCTTCAAGGATTTCGGGCCGTCGGTGCTGACGCGGGCAACGAGGTCCGGCGAAGCCGCGCGGATCATCGACGCGTTCCTGGAGCAGAAGGCGGAGCGCTTCCGCGTCATGGGCGTGCCTGACCCCTTCGCCGAGCCGGCGATGCGCGCTTTCCTGGAACAGGCGGCGATGGATCGCCGTTCCGAGCGCCCTGCGATCGAGCTCTATGCCCTCGATCTCGAAGGTCGGCCGGTGGCGACCTATGTCGGCGCGACCCAGGGCGAGCGCTTCTCGGGCATGGCGACCTCGTTCGACATGGCGAGCGAAACCGTCAAGACCAGTCCGGGCGAATTGCTGCTGGCCGAATTGATCCGCCTGAAAGCCCGGGAGGGCGTGGCGGTCTTCGATCTCGGAGTCGGCGAAGCCCGCTACAAGACCACCTTCTGCGACGACCATGACGATCTCGTCGACAGCTTCCTGCCACTGACCTTCAAGGGCCGGCTCTTCGCGCGGATCGCCCGGACGAAGCGCGAGTTGAAGCGGCTGATCAAACGTTCGCCGGCTGCGCTGAAGCTCGCCCACCGGGCATCGGGCTGGCTGCGGCGCAAACGCACAGAGGACGAGTAGGGCCGCGCCCGGCTCCGGCGGCTCAGGCGTCGACCGGCGCCTCCGTGCGCGACACCGGGGGCATCGGCACGCCGCCCTCGGCATCGAGGATCAACGTGACCGGCGCCTCGGTCAGTTCGCTCAGGCGATAGGCCGTTTCCAGCGCATGGCCGTTGCCGACTTGCCCGCTCATCACGAGCCCGGCCTGCGCGCGGCGGGCGATCGGCGCCAGCACCGCGCCGTCGTCGTTCGAGGCGGTCGCGACCAGCACCCAGTCATAGGTCTCGCAAAGCGCATCGAGCGCGACATCGACGAGATCGGGAGCCGCCAGCACCGCGACGCGACCGGCGCGGCCGGCCCCGATACGGTGCAGCCGCGAACCCGACGCGCGCATGATGATGTCGGAGAACAGCGCCTCGCCGGCGAGAAGCTCCGAGAAGCCGGCCTCCCCGCCCGCGGGGTCGGTGGACAGGTCGACGAGCACACAGCGGCAGCGCTGCGCCAGCAATTCGGCGAGGTCCCGCGGCCTTGCAGCCTCGTCGCCGGCGCCATCCAGGACCAGCGCCAACGGCGCCATGCCGCGCGACGGCTCGCGGGTCCGCTCGGCGATCTCGGCCAGCGTCAGCTCGGGCTGGTCCAGGTCGAGCCGGATCTGGCCGAGCTTCCCGGCATGGGTCAGCAGGCCGGCGACGCGCGCATGGCGCGGTGCGCCGGGCATCGGGCCGGGCGCCTCCTCATCCTCGTCCTCGGACGAGGCAGCGGAAACCCAGCGCGGCCCGCGCGGGGCGTCCGGCATGGGGCGCCCCTGGCCGTTGAGCAATTCGCGGGTCACGATCGTCGCCAGCGCGATCAGGAAGGTCGCAAGCGTCGCAACCAGCACGACCGGGATCTTCTTCGGGAAGGAGGGCTCGGTCGGCTCGACCGCCCGCGAAATGATGCGGGCATCGGCCGGCGCGGCATTCATGGTGTCGCGCGCGACCGCCTCGCGATAGCGCTGCATGTACTGCTCGAGCTGCTCACGCAGCGTGCGGGCCTCGCGCTCCAGCGCGCGCAGCTGCACTTCGCTGTCATTGGCGCTGGAGACGTTCTTCTTCTGCCCGTCGAGCGCGGCCTGGAAGCTTTCGACGCGCTGGCCGGCGATCTTGGCCTCGTTCTCGAGCGTGCGCACGGTGCGCTCGGCAGCGGCGCGAAGCTGGCCTTCGAGGTCGAGAAGCTGGGCGTTGAGCTCCTTGATCCGCGGATGCTCCGGCAGCAGGCTGCGCGATTCCGCCGCGATCTGGGCGCGCAGGTTGACGCGCTGCTCGATCAGCCGGCGGACGAGGTCATTATTGGCGACGTCGGGGATCTCGAAGGTGCGGCCCTGCTTGATGGCATCGCGGATCAATCCCGCCTTGGCCTGCGACTCGGCCTGCTGGCTGCGAGCGCTGGAGAGCTGCGCCGACAGGTCGGTGAGCTGCTGGGAGGTGATCGTGGTGTTGTTGGGGCCGGCGAAGAGGCCGTTCTTCGAGCGGAAGTCCTCGACCCTGGCCTCGGCCTCGGCGACGCGCTTGCGCAAGGGCTCGATCGTGGTCGAGAGCCAGTTCGAGGCGCTGCGGGCGTTCTCCTGCTTCGCCGCCTCCTGGAACTCCAGATAGGTCTCGGCAATGGTGTTGGCCGCCTTCGCGGCGAGCGCGGCATCGCTCGAGGTGAATTCGATGGAGACGATGCGCGAACGGGCGACGGGGAAGACCAGCAGCCGATCGTAGTATTTCTCGAGAACGCGTTCCTCAGGGGAGCGGTCGGCCGGATGCCCCCCGAGCCCGATCATCACCGCGAGCTTGCGCACCGCGCTCAACGCTCCGACGCCGGAATCGAATTCGGCATTGCCGACGAGCCCGATCCGCTTCACCGCCTCGCGCGCCAGGTCGCGGGACATGATGATCTGGACCTGGCTCAGCACCGCTTCGGAATCGAACTGGCCGCTATCGGCCGCGGCCTGCCCCGGCAGCGTATAGAAGCCGCCGCGGCTTTCCAGCAGCAGCTTGGCTTCGCCGGTATAGCGCGGCGTCACGACGTTCACCGCGACGAAGGACAGGCCGAGGGCGGCGAGCGTCGGCGCGATGATCCAGAACTTGCGGCGCTTGATCGCGGCCCAGAGGGCGGAGAGATCGAGCATGTCGCCCCGGCCTTCGCCGGCGCCGCGCGCATCAATCCCAGCTTGAGCGGTCATGGGGCCCACCTATCGACGCAAAACTCTTGTCCCGTGGAAGAGACGCGGGCGACATTGAAAGCTCAGTAAGGTTATCGCCGGGTAAATGCCGGCGGGATGGCGGCCCCGCTTTGGCCCTTGCCGTCTCCCGCCCCCGCTTCGGGCGCCGGCCGTCCGGGGCGATTCGGCCGCAGGAAACCCCGGCTTCGACCGGGCCTTGCGCCGCAATCAAAGTCGCGTGGCGCCTTGATTTCACACAGGAGAGACGGGCCGGCGCAGCAGAATTTTCGGCAAGGCCACCCTCTCGATCGTAAACGACGACCGCGCCCACCTGCCGGCGCAGTCCCTCTCGACAGCTCGCAATCGGCAAATTCTGCGCGAGAGACCCGGCGCCCGGTAAGGAAGCTTAACGGATCATTACCGCCATTCTGAACGGCGGCTTCACCGGCCATTCAGCGGGAGAAGCGAATCTCGGCTCGCTCGATCAAACGTGTCGCCATGATCGGGCCGCTGCCGACTGCAGCTACCCCCACAGCCTCGCAGTCGGCAGCGTTTTTGCGCGCCCTCCCCCGAACGATCCGAAGCAGCCAGACGCGGCAACGCGGCCGATCGGTCGATGCCCGCAACGCCTCGCGGGAAGCCTTTGTTAACCATGTCGAGTCTAAAGATCGGGCCAGTTCTGCACGGGTAAGCCAGTGATGAGTCGACGCCTCGCCTCTCTCGCCTTGGCTGCCGCCATGACTGCGGGAGCCTGCGCGCCCCGCTATCCGGCGGCGGACTATGCGCTCGCCGAGCCGGCCGGCCCTTATCGGCTGGCCAGCGGCGACCGGCTGCGCGTCATCGTGTTCGGGCAGGACAATCTCTCCAACATCTATGCCGTCGACGGCGCCGGGCGCATCGCGATGCCGCTGATCGGCTCGGTCGAGGCGCAAGGACGCACGACGCAGCATCTCGCCCAGGCGATCGAGGCCAAGCTGCGCGGCGGCTATCTGCGCGAGCCCAAGGTTTCGGTCGAGGTCGACACATACCGCCCCTTCTTCGTGCTCGGCGAAGTCACCCAATCCGGCCAGTTCCCCTATGTTAACGGCATGACCGTGCAGACGGCGGTCGCGATCGCCGGCGGCTTCACGCCGCGCGGCCAGCGCTCCACGGCCGAGGTGACGCGCCAGATCGACGGCCAGACCGTGACCGCGACCGTGCCGATCACCTATCCGGTGCAGCCCGGCGATACGATCGTCATCAAGGAACGCTGGTTCTGAGATTGCGGCGCGCTCGATGACGGACAATCTCGCCGCCCGCCCCCTGAAAATCCTGCATGTCTTCCGCGCGCCGCTCGGCGGGCTGTTCCGGCATGTCCTCGATGTCGCGCGCGGCCAGGTCGAGCGCGGCCACAACGTCGGCATCTTCTGCGATTCCAGCACCGGCGGAGCGCGGGCCGACGCGGTCTTCCGCGAGCTCGCCGGCCAGTTGACGCTGGGCGTGACCCGGGTGCCGATGTCGCGCTACCCGAACGCCACCGACCTCAAGGCCCAGTTTTCCGAGATCTCGCTGCGGCGACGCCTCGCGCCGGACGTGGTGCATTGCCACGGCTCGAAGGGCGGGGTCTATGGCCGCATCCCCGCGCTGTTTTCGCCCGGCCGGCGCTATGTCACCGCCTACACGCCCCATGGCGGCAGCTTCAACTACAAGCCCGGCAGCGTGGAGCATAAGGTCTATATGAGCGTCGAGCGCCTGCTCGAAGGCGCGACCGACATGTTCCTGTTCGAGAGCCGCTTCATCGCCGGCCGCTTCGAAGCCCATGTCGGCCACCTACCGCGCACGGATCATCGCATCGTGCTCAACGGGGTTTCCGACGCGGAATTCGAGCCGATCGATCACGAGGCCGCCGAATTCGACCTGCTCTATCTGGGCGAGCTGCGCTCGGCCAAGGGCGTCGACACCCTGATCGATGCACTGGCGCTGCTGCGCCGGCGGGACGGGCTGACGCCGCGCATTCTCATCGTCGGCTCAGGCCCGGACGAAAGCGAACTGAAGCAGATGACGCGCGAGCGCGGCATCGCCGACCAGTGCGCCTTCGAGCCGCCGGCCCCCATCCGCAAAGCACTGGCGCGCGCCCGCGCCATGGTCATCCCGTCGCGAGCCGAGTCCCTGCCCTACGTCATCCTGGAAGCGGCAGCGGCCGCGCAGCCGCTGATCTCGACCGATGTCGGCGGCATCGGCGAGATCTACGGCCCCAACCATCGCCAGCGCCTGATCCCGGCCGACGACCCGGCGATCCTTGCCGGGGCGATCCGGGCGATGCTGGAGACACCGGGGCCCGAGCGCCTCGCCCAGGCGGCGGACCTCGCCGGCCACGTCCGGCAGAATTTCCGCCTGGACGACATGGTCGACGGCGTCATCGCCGGCTATCGCGAAGCACTCAAGACACGCGGCATCGTCTGACGCGCCCTTTGTCATTCCGGGGCTTCGCGCAGCGAAGAACCCGGAACCCACGACCGGGCGAGCCGCTGGCAACGAAACACAAGATCTCCCACCCAGTCGTGGGTTCCGGGTTCGCGCCTGCGGCACGCCCCGGAATGACAAAGGTGGCTCCGACAGACCTTCAGACCAGCTTAAGCGCGACGACGCCACAGACCACGAGCAGGATGCCGAGCCAGCCCGCCGGCCTGATGCGCTGGCCGAAGACCAAAGCACCGATGACGGCGGTGATCACCAGCCCCGCCCCGCCCCAGACCGCATAGGCCACCGAGAGGTCCATGCCCTCGATCGCCTTTGCGAGCGCAGCGAAGGCACCCATGACGAGAACGATACCGCCGGCGCCCATGATGCGACGGCTCATGCCGTCCGAGAGCTTGAGCAGATAGGTACCGCCGATTTCGAGGGCGACGGCAAGCAGGAGCCAGAGGAACGGCGCAGCCTGCACAAAGGAGGCATTCACGCGAACCTCCCGTGATCCTCGCTGCGTTCGTGCCCCACGCCATTCTCGATGAGCAGGATGCCTGCCAGGATGGCGGCGAGCCCTGCCGCTCGCGCGGGGGTCAGATGCTCGCCGAAGAGCACATGGCCGATGACCGCGATGCCGACGATGCCGAGCCCTTCCCAGACGGCATAGGCGACCGCCATGGGGATGACGCGCAGCGCGATGCTGAGCAGGATGAAGGAGAAGCCGATC
This sequence comes from Allobosea sp. FG18, assembly GCF_057809495.1. NCBI lineage: Bacteria > Pseudomonadati > Pseudomonadota > Alphaproteobacteria > Hyphomicrobiales > Alloboseaceae > Allobosea > Allobosea sp. FG18. The sequence goes on along the minus strand of NZ_JBMDKB010000024.1, from coordinate 57,182 downwards.
AGGACCAGCGGCAATGAGCCGACGAGCCATGAGGTGGAGACGGCCGACTTCAGCGCGGCCGTCGCGACGATCTCGACGGCGATTGCCGCGAGCAGAACCAACCAATGAAAAGACATGATGCACACGGGCAAAGCCGGCGCTGAACGTCACGGGTGCGACGCAGGGACAGCCAAGCAATCGTTAGAGTTTTAAATCGATGGATCCAAAAAGAAGACTGAGCCGGAGCTTTGCTCCAGCAACCGACGCCATAGAAAAAAAACCTATCGAGGCGCGGCGCTCTTCTTGAGCGTTATATGCTTCTCAGACACTCATCGATTGCCAATATGCCTACGCCAATCCAATCTGTCAACTCACGATCACTTGCAATAACAATCACTTGCGGGAAATCGCGGCTTCTTCGACCATTCTAGACCTGTGCCAAATCACTGGCAGGCCAAGACAAAATCCACTTTTTCGCCATCGCGTTTTCGCAGAGTGCAAAACGGGTCCGGCGCGGGCCGCCGCCGGAGCTCGAAGGCTTACGAATCCATCGAAACAGCGAGCGGTCCGATTAAACGTTCCGTGAGCAATTTCGGGTAGAGCCGAACCGGGATCGCTGCACCCCCGGCGCGGCGCTCCGAGTTGAGGATGTAGGCTTATGGGGACTTTCGATGTCCGCGATATGATGAAGGCGGACGCGGCCGCCTCGGCGACGCCGGATGTCTTCGGCGGGACCGAGAAAGGGCCGACGCGGCGCTTCCATCCACTGGCCGAACGCATCGCGGCCATCCCCGTCAAGCCGACCCTCTCCCCGGTTATGATCGAGGGCGTGGCCCGGCTGCTCGACTTGATCGCCGTACTCGGCACGGGCGGGCTGATCTACTGGCTCTATGCGGCCGGAAAGGTCGAATACACGCTGCCTTACCAGGTGACGGTCGGGGCGTTGGCTCTCGGCGCGCTGGCGCTCTTCCAGGCATTGCAGCTCTACCCGATCGGCGCGCTGCGCCATTTCATCGGCAGCGCGGTCAGGCTGGTCACCGGCTGGACCATGCTCTTCCTGGTCGCGCTCGCGGCCTTCTTCTTCCTGAAGATCGGCGATCAGGTTTCGCGCGTCTGGCTGATCGGCTTCTATTTCTCCGGCGTCGGCGCCCTGCTCGCGGGGCGCGTGATCATGACGACCGGCGTGCGCTATCTCACCCGCAGCGGCCGGCTGGAGCGGCGTACGGCGATCGTCGGCGGCGGCGAAGCGGGCGAGGCCCTGATCCGCGCCCTGGAAACCCAGAAAGATACGGGCCTGCGCATCTGCGGCGTGTTCGACGACCGCAACGACGAGCGCTCGCCCGATCTCGTCGCCGGCTATCCCAAGCTCGGCACGATCGACGATCTCGTCGAGTTCGCGCGTCGCACCAAACTCGATCTCGTCATCTTCACCCTGCCGATCTCGGCTGAAGCGCGGCTTCTGACCATGCTGCGCAAGCTCTGGGTGCTGCCGATCGACATCCGCCTTTCAGCCCACATGTCGAAGCTGCGCCTGCGCCCGCGCTCCTATTCCTATTTCGGCGCCGTGCCGGTGCTCGACGTCTTCGACCGGCCGATCGCCGACTGGGACATCGTCGTCAAATGGGCGTTCGACAAGGTCGTCGGCACGCTCGCGCTGATCGCGCTCTCGCCGGTGATGCTGGCGACCGCGATCGCGATCAAGCTCGATTCCAAGGGGCCGGTGTTCTTCCGCCAGAAGCGCTACGGCTTCAACAACGAGACCGTCGACGTCCTGAAGTTCCGCTCGCTGCGCCACGACATGGCCGACCATGCCGCGGCCAAGCAGGTCACCAAGGACGACCCGCGGGTCACCCGCGTCGGCCGCTTCATCCGCAAGACCTCGATCGACGAACTGCCGCAGCTCATGAACGTCGTCTTCAAGGGCGACCTCTCGCTGGTCGGGCCGCGCCCGCATGCGATCCATGCCAAGGCCTCGAACCGCGCCTATGAGCAGGTGGTGGACGGCTATTTCGCGCGCCACAAGGTCAAGCCCGGCATCACCGGCTGGGCCCAGATCAACGGCTGGCGCGGCGAGACCGACACCGACGAGAAGATCCAGCGGCGCGTCGAGCACGACCTCTACTATATCGAGAACTGGTCCGTGCTGCTGGACCTCTACATCCTGCTGAAGACGCCGTTCTCGCTGCTGACCAAGAACGAGAACGCCTATTGAGCACGCTGGCGCAGACCCCGCCGCGCGGCGAACGACTGACGATCTCCTACGCGGCGATCAAGCGCGGCATCTTGTGGCTGCTCGGTGCATCCAGCGGGCTCGCGCTGATCGAGCCCTCGCCGTATGAGGTCGTCTTCCTGCTGGCGCTGTTCGTCTTCGCGCTGACGGGCATCCGGTTCTCCCAGAAGCTCCTGCCGCTCGCCGTGCTGCTGCTTGGCTACAATATCGGCGGCATCGTCTCCCTCATTCCCTGGATGAGCGACGGCGACGCGGTGCGCTTCACCGCCGTATCGGTCTATCTGATGATCACGGCAGTCTTCATCGCCGGCATCATGTCGCAGGATGCAGCCGGAAGGCTGGAGACACTGCGCCGCGGCTACCTGTTCGCTGCCTGGATCGCGGGATTGGCGGCACTTCTCGGCTATTTCGACATCGCCGGGCTCGGCCAGGCCTTCACGCTCTACGGCCGCGCCTCCGGCACCTTCAAGGACCCCAACGTGCTGGGGCCCTATCTCGCCCTGCCGATCGTCTATGTCCTGCAACGGATACTGACCGGTCAGGTCGGCATGCTGCGCGGCCTCATCACGCTCAGCGTACCGCTCGCCGCGCTGTTTCTCACCTTCTCCCGTGGCGCCTGGGGCGTGCTCCTCGTCTCGGCGGCGTTGATGGTCGCTCTCACCTTCCTGACCGCGTCCGACGCCGCGCGCCGGGCGCGCATCGTCACGATGTCGCTTGCGGCACTCGCCGCGGCGTTCGCAGCGCTGCTGGTCGCGCTCTCCTTCGAGGAGATCCGCAACGTCTTCGACGCACGCGCCAGCCTCAACCAGGACTATGACCTGGGCGTCACCGGCCGCTTCGGCAACCAGCTGCGCGCCATTCCGATGCTGCTCGATGCGCCCAACGGCTTCGGGCCCCTGCAATTCCGCTGGATCTTCAACCAGGCCGACCCGCACAATGTCTACATCAATGCCTTCGCCTCCTATGGCTGGCTCGGCGGGCTGTCCTGGGCCAGCCTGATGGTTGCAACCTCCTATATCGGCTGGCGGGTGGTGTTCCGGCCGGGCCCGACACAGCTGCATGCCATCGCGATCTGGTCCGTGCTTTTCGTCACCATCCTGCAGGGCTCCCAGATCGACAGCGACCACTGGCGGCATCTCTATCTGATGCTGGGCCTGATCTGGGGTCTGGCCGCATTGCGACCAGGCGACGGCGGCGGCGAGGAGCGCTCGTGACGGCAGCAGCGCCATCGACCCGCGAGAATGCCCCGGGTGGTCAGATCGAGACCATCCAGGCCCTGCGCGCGATCGCCGCACTGCTGGTGGTCTTCGGCCATGCCGCCCATGAGACGGAGGCCATCGGCCCGCGCGTGGGCCTGCCCGCCATCGACGCGTCCTTCATGTATTGGGGTATCGGCGTCGATATCTTCTTCGTGATTTCCGGCTTCATCATGGTCCATACCTCGGCCGACCTGTTTGGCCGGCCGGGCGCCTGGCGGATTTTCCTCGCCCGACGCATCGCCAGGATCGTGCCGCTCTACTGGCTCCTGACCAGCATCCTGCTGATCGGAGGCTTGATCGCTCCCCAGTTGCTCAACGTGCCGTTCGGCGACTGGCAGCACATCCTCGCCTCCTATCTCTTCATCCCGAGCCTGCGCGGCGGCGACGAGATCAGACCGGTGATGGCGCTGGGCTGGACGCTGAACCTGGAGATGTTCTTCTACGTGCTGTTTGCCGGCGCGCTGCTTTTGCCCCTGCGGCGCGGCATGATCGCGCTCGCGCTCGTCATCTCCGGCCTCGCCCTGGCCGGCGCGCTCCTGAAGCCGGCGCAGGTGCAGCTCGCCTTCTGGACGCAGCAGATCATCCTCGAATTCCTGTTCGGCTGCCTGCTGGCGCTTGTCCATCGACAGGGTATCCGGCTGCCGGCCGCAAGCGCCGTGCTGCTGGTTGCCCTCGGCTTCGCCGGCATGTTCAGGTTTCTCGGACTTGATGGACAGGAGACGATCGCGCCGGCTCTGCGCTGGGGCCTGCCCGCTGCCCTGATCGTCGGCGGCGCGGCGCTCTATCGCGGAGCCCCGCCGCGATTGGCGCTGCTGCTCACCGGCCTCGGCAACGCGTCCTACAGCCTCTACCTCTTCCATCCCTTCGCCTTGCGGCCGCTGCGGGAAGTCTGGGTCAAGCTGGTCGGAGGAGCGCTGCCGCTGGAACTCTACATCGCCCTCGCGATGACGGCCGCGGCGCTCACCTCGGTGCTCCTCTACGGCTGTGTCGAGCGCCCGATCGGGCGCCGGGTGCGTTTCCCTTCCGCGATGGTCCGCCCGCGCGGGGCCGGTTCGACGCAGACGGAAAGCGCTCAGCCCCTGCCCTTGCGCACGACGACATAGGCGTAGGTCGTCACGAGATTCCAGCCGATCCGCGCCGCCGTTGCATTGAAGGCGTGGTCGAGCTGCTTCAGCCCCGGCATCCGGTCGAAATAGCCATGCCCCCAGAAGCGCTGGACATGGGTCTCGGCAAAGCCGGCCCGCTTCAACATCGGCTCGAGCACGGCCGGGTCGCCGCGGCATCCATCGTAGAGCGCAGGAAACTTCGGATCGCCGCCGCCATCGCGGCGCGCCGGGAACAGGGCGTGGACGATGGCGTGCGAGGCCTTTTCCGGCAGGACGTGGTTCAGTGCGAAGACGGGCGCCCACAGCGTCGGGAAGAAGGCGAGCGCCACACCGCCCGGCGCCAGCAATTCATGGATGTTGCGCCAGGCGCGCTCGACCCCGTCGACATGCTCGAAGACCATGCGGGAGACCATCATGTCGTAGCCGCCACGCCGGACATCGGGCTCGGAGAGGTCTCCGGCGATATCGAAGCGCGCGGTCCTGAGCCCCCGCCCCGTCAGGGCCAGCTCGCCGGCATCGATGTCGTTGACGATGAGGTCGATGCCGTTGCGGGCGGCCTGCTCCTGGGTGAACAGCGGATCGCGCCCGCCGCCGATCTCGCAGACGCTGCGCAGGCCGAACTGATGCGCCAATCCGAGAATGGTCGCCTCGTAGTGGTCCCAGGCCCATTGCGAGTGCCAGTCGGGCTTGATCCCTCCGAAGAAGGTCGCAAGCGAGCCGGCCGGCTGCGCCGTAGTCCGGCGCCCCGGCCCGGAGCCTGCAATCGCAAGACTTGCCATCGTCATGATCGCCTCCGCTTCTGCGTGCCCTGCCCCGAGACGACATTGGCTGCTGGGCCCGACGGCCGCAACGGGAAGGTTAAACAACAGTTAACGCATGCTGGCCTTGCTGAAAGGCGGCTTCATGCGCCCAGCATCAAGACTGTTCATGATCGCATCGAAGCGCATTGCATCTGCCGCGCCTCACCACTATAAGCCGACCCGTCGGAGCGTAGCGCAGCCCGGTTAGCGCACTTGTCTGGGGGACAAGGGGTCGGAGGTTCGAATCCTCTCGCTCCGACCATTACATCCCGAGAATCGTCGGCTTCGAGCCGTTGCGATCTGCACTGCGGCTGCGCGGGCATGCGGATGTCGAGAATCCCTGCGGCTCGGCACAAGGCTCTTCCACAAGGTCTCCGTTATTCGCGCCGGGTCGGCGGCTCCAGCTACCGGGACATTCGCCTCGCGAGCCCCGATATCGTCCGCTGCAGCCGTGCGGTCCATCGCTGTTCATCGGCGTGTCGCACGATTCGCGCCGCGATCATGTCCCACTGCTCTTGCGAAAGATGCAGGTCGTGTTCGGCCTCGATTGCCTCGATGCGCACGGCCGGCGAGAGGGGATACCGCTCCATCGCCAACTCTCTTGCGCCATAATAGTCGGCTTCGCCCTGCAAAATGAGGAATGGCACCTGAAGCGACGCCAGATGCCGTGTTCGTGCCGGGTCTTCATCTGAGCCGGGCGCGCGGAACGGGTAGCCCAGCGCCACCATGGCCGTCAGGGGCGCTCCTTCGCTGGCGGCAAGGGAGATGATGCGCCCGCCGGAGGATCGACCGATCGCGATCATCTGCTTTCCGGCGAAATGATCGCTCATGCGTACAAATGCCGACTTTCGCTTCTCGAGCCCACGATCCGCGTCGCAGATGTCGCGTTCTCCAAGAAACAGCACACCCTGCCCGGCAAGGCGTCGACGAAGAGCCTGCTCGACATGCTGGTCGACCGGGTGAGAATCCCCGGCCAGATACAAGAAAACTCTCATCCCCATGGGAGGGGCTTTCACCACCCCGCACCTTGCCGCGCAATCGACGCGTTCGCGATGTCCCCGGCTCTTTCTGCGTCGGTTCAAGACGCACTGCCCGGGCTGGCGTCACATCCCGGTAGGGATCCTCTCCCAAATGGGGGGCGACAGCGCCCGATCTGCGCTTTCGTCCTGAAACCGAGTGAGGGGCTCATGCTCGACCAGGATGGAGCTTCCGCGACAGTGATCGGCGTCACCGTGCCGCACTGGCTATTGTCCGCGATCAACGGAACGGCGGCACTGGTCCTCATGTTCGTGATCTGATCAGGGCAGCAGGCCTGCCTGCGGAAGCAGATACCCCAAATGGGGGCTGCTCGAACACTTGCTTCGATGCGATGAAGAAAGTGCGGCTCCAGGTAGTTCCACCATGACACACAAGCATCAGATGTCGCTCATCGCGCGACGGGCCCAGATTCGTCGTGCCGCCGCCAACCGGAAGGATCTTCCTTCAGTGCAGCCGGCCGGCCGGCCCGATTTGCGCCTGGTCTCGAGCAGCCACGAAGCCGAGCGGGTCGCACAGATCGATCATCGCGACCTGGCCACGGCCGTCGAGTAGCGATCCGGTCCGCCCCCGCGCGTCCCGCGTTCAGCCCATAGTCATCTGCGATGGCCCTTGATGGCGGCACGGCACACGGATTGCCGTAGCGTCAATAATGGCCACGGACGGTATCGCGTTGAAGCAAGACTGGTTCCATTGCGAGGATTGCGGCTCGCCGGGCGTCTCGATTCCGCACGCGCTCAGCGATGCCAGCGTGGTCTCCTGCGCCAATTGCGGATTGAGCCTGAGCTCCTGGGCCGAGTATCGCCGCAGGATCGACCAGGCCCTGATGGCCGAGCAGGCCAGCAAGGCGCGCCGCGTCATCGTGGCGGACCCGATCGGGAGCGTCATGGCCGAAGCCTGACGACAAGCGCCCGTCGCCTTCGCCACACCGGTTCGAGCGCGAGATCGGGGCGGGCGGAGTTGTCCACTGCCCGGCATCGTCAACCGGCTTGCCAGACGTTACGTCAGGCTTCACGATCCCCTGACGTAGCGTCGATTGGGAGGTCGAAGATGCGTGCCGTGTCACATTCGGTGGACATGCCGGTTTCGAGCCAGCGGGCGGTTCTGCTGCGCATGCTCGTGCTTCTGGCCATCACAATGGCCGTCCTCATGCCCCTGATCGACTAGGGGCCTCCGGCAAAGCCCGTTTTGCTCGCACGACGCGGCATCGCAGAACGATCTCCGCGATGCCGCGATCCCTCAGCGGTGCGCCAGCCAGTCCTTGAGCAAGCCGATATCGGCCTGGCCGAGCCCATGCCCTGCCGGCAGCACGCGGTGCTCGACCGTCGCACCGCTACCAGAGAGCCGGCAGGCAAGCGCCTCGGCATCGGTCTTCGGCACGATCGGATCGAGCGCGCCCGACAGGATCAGCACGGGCTTGCCCGCGAGATCGGCTTCCGACACTTCCACGAAAGGCACCATCGCGCGTAGAAGCGCGGCGCCGGCCAGGATTTCGGGCCGCTGCTGCAGAAGAGCCGCCGCGATATTGGCGCCGTTGGAGAAGCCCAGCGCGAGCGGCGCCGGCAGGCCGTAACGCTCCCGCGCCCACAGCACGAATTCCGCCAGCTCGTCGGTGCGCCGCTTGAGATCGGCCTCGTCGAAGACGCCTTCCGCGAGACGGCGGAAGAAGCGCGGCGCCGAACCTTCCAGAACCTTGCCGCGCGGCGAGAGCAGGCTCGCGCCAGGGGCGACGGTGCGGCCGAGCGAGAGAAGATCGCGCTCGTCGCCGCCGGTGCCGTGCAGGAGCAGCAGCGGCCGGCGCGCCGGATCGCTGCCAGGCTCGAAGACATGAATGAAATCGGTATCGACGGTCGTGGCGGTCATGGTCATCTCCCTTCATCAAGCGGAGGCGCCCTGCCCCTTGCGGCAAGCAGGCAGAGCGCTGTGGTGTCGCTCCGCCGCCCGCCTGAAGGGCGGGCGGCGGGTTTCGTCAGCCGAGAGCGGGCAGGACCGCCTCGATCTCCTTGCGATGCGCCTCGTACTGGGGCGGCAGCTTCAGCGAACGGCCGAGTTCGGCGGCAGGCTCATCGACCGCGAAGCCGGGAATATCCGTCGCGATCTCGAACAAGACATGGCCGGGCTCGCGGAAATAGACCGAGCGGAAATAGTTCCGGTCGCGCTGTTCCGTGGGGCTGATGCCATGGTTCTGAACAAGGCGGCGCACCATCTCCTCCTGCGCGGCGTCATCGGCCGCTCGGAAGGCGATATGGTGGACCGAGCCCGCGCCCTGCCGGGCCGGCAGGAAGCCGCCGGCGACGCGCAGGTCGATCACCCCGCCGATCGCCGTGCCCTTCGCGGCATAACGGATCAGCGTGCCCTCGCGGCCGATCTCCGTGAAGCCGAAGACGTCACTGAGGATGGCGCCGGTCGGCGCGGCATCGGCCAGCAGCAGGCTGACGCTATGGAAGCCGCGCAGCGCATGCTCGGCGGGAATGCCGCCGTCAGTCCAGGCGGGCTCCTTCTCGACGCCCGGCAGGCCGACAAGGGCGAGCCTCATGCCGTCCGGGTCGCGAAAGTTCAGCACGGTCTCGCCGAAACGCTTCACCGGCACCTCATGCGGCACGCCCTGCTCGACGAAGCGATGAGCCCAGAAGCCGATCGAGCCTTCCGGAACCCGGAAGACCGTCTCCTGCGTCTCGCCGACGCCGAGCCGGCCGGGCGACGCATGTTCCCAAGGGAAAAACGTCAGGATCGAGCCGGGTGCGGCATCCACATCGCCGAAATAGAGGTGATAGGTGCCGGGATCGTCGAAGTTCACCGTCTTCTTGACGAGACGCAGGCCGAGCACGCGAGCATAGAAGTCCAGATTGCGGCGCGCCGGACCGGAGATGGCGGTGACGTGGTGAAGGCCGTTGATCTGCATGGCGAGGTCCTCCGTTTTCCTGATCACGATGAGCGACATCCGCTCGGTTGACCGGAAGATCGGCATGAAGGCGGCCGAACGCCAGAGACAATTCATTGCATCCACGCAATGTCTTTATCGCCAATCTACAATTTGATTTGCGAACAAGGCTGACCAATCTTCTGACCCGAGACCAACCGGTCCCGTTTCAGGAGACTTCCCATGATCGACAATCGTCTCGCCCCTTATGGCGCCCTCGGCCTGCGCGTCGCGCTCGGCCTGATGTTCATCGCCCATGCCTATCTCAAGCTCGTCATCTTCACGCCCGCCGGCTTCACCGGCTTCCTTGGGCAGGTCGGCCTGCCGGGCTTCCTCGCCTGGCCGATCATGCTGGCCGAGCTCATCGGCGGCATCGCCATCCTCATCGGCTTCCATGGCCGCCTCGTCTCGGCCGCGCTGCTGCCGGTTCTGCTTGGCGCTCTCGCGATCCACGCTCCGAACGGCTGGGTCTTCAATGCGCCGAATGGCGGCTGGGAATATCCCGCCTTCCTCGCCCTGACCGCGCTGGCGCATGTGCTGATCGGCGACGGGGCGCTTGCCGTGACCCGCACGGGCTCCGCGGCGGCCGCCAAGCCGGCGCTGGCGTGACGCGAACCCGCCTTGAAGGGGCGCGCGCCTTGGCCGAGAGTGAGCGGATGAATCAAGCCGCGAAGCCCCTGGCCTGGGACGATTTCCGCCTGATCAAGGCGATCGCCGACAAGCGGGCGCTGCCGGCAGCCGCGGCAGCGCTCGGCGTCAATCACTCGACGGTGTTCCGCCGCCTCGGCCAGATCGAGGAGGCGCTCGGCACCCGCCTGTTCGAGCGCCATCGCAGCGGCTATGTCGCGACGCCGGCCGGCGAGGAGATGATCCAGCTCGCCGCCCGCGTCGACGACGACATCACCGCCTTCGCCCGCAAGCTCGCCGGGCAGGAGATCAAGCCGGCCGGGGAATTGCGCGTCGCCACCAACGACTCCCTGCTGGTCGACCTGCTGACGCCGCTCTTCGCCGGTTTTCTTGAGCAGTGCCCGGATATCCGGCTCGATATCCTGATCGGCAACCAGGCCGCCAACCTCTCCAAGCGCGATGCTGATGTCGCGATCCGCGCCACCGATCATCCGCCGGAGACGCTGGTCGGCCGCAAGTCCGCCCGCATAGCCTGGGCGCTCTATGGTCGCGCCGTCGACTTTCCCGAAGCCGAACGTCCTTCTCGCGAGAGCCTGTGGGAGCGCAGCTGGGTCTCGCTCGGCGACCAGTTCACCATGCTGAGCGCGGTGCGCTATCTCGCCCGCCATGTCGCGCCGGAGCGTGTCGTCTACCGGCTCAACACGGTGCTCGGCCTTGCCGAGGCGGTCCAGGCCGGGATCGGCGTCGGCTTCCTGCCCTGTTTCATCGGCGACACGCGTCCCGCCCTGAGACGCCTGGGAGAGCCGGACGCCGACCTTGCCGCCGATCTCTGGCTGCTGACCCATCCGGACATGCGGCACACGCCCCGCGTCAGACTCTTCCTCGATTTCCTGGCGGTCGAACTGGCGCGATTGAAGCCGCTGGTCGAGGGCGATCGCCCGATCGGCGGCCGACCCGGATCGGGACCTCCGTCGATGGAGAGATCTCTGCGGTAGATCCCGACGGACTTCCCCTGCGCCATCACGCAAACCCGGCAGCTATTGCTGCGCAGCCGGCGCGCGGGTTAGGCTCAAGCTATGGAGATCGTCATCCCGCTGATCATCGGCCTCAGCCTGATCTGGCTCGTCGGCCGCGGCGTGCCCTGGAACGCGAAGCTCATGACCCTCGTGGTCACGCTGGCCGTCATCGTGCTGATCGTGCTGCTGGAGCGCGGCGGCTACTGGCCGGAATCCTGGCGGCGCAGCTGAGCCCTGGCGCTCACGCCGAGACCAGCTTGAGCCCGACGATGCCGGCCACGATCAGGCCGATGCAGGCCAGCCGCAAGGCGCCTGCCGGCTCGCCCAGCAGGGCGATGCCGAGGATCGCCGTGCCGATCGTGCCGATGCCGGTCCAGACCGCATAGGCCGTGCCGACGGGCAGCGATTTCAGGGCGAGGCCAAGCAGGCCGAGGCTGACGACCATGCTCGCGCCGGTGAACAGCGTCGGGACGAGCCGCGCGAAGCCGTTGGTGTATTTGAGACCGATGGCCCAGCCGACCTCAAACAGGCCCGCGACGAACAAATAAAACCAGGCCATGCCGGCGCTCCTTGAGAGACGGGGCGCAAGGTTTCCGCGCCGAAGAGAGGACGTGTCGGTTCGTCCCCGGCCTTGAACCTATGGTTCGGAGCAAAACGATCAACCGGCCCGGCGCCTGCAACGGCGCAAGCGCGGCAGGCGCAGCCGCAAGCCCAAGGGTCAGGCGGCGTCAGGCGCCGGCTGCAGGGCCTGTTCGAGGATGCGCCGGCACTCGCCGAGTTCCTTCATGACCGCGGTCAGGATGGAGACGTCGTCGAGCCCTTCGGGCACAGGCTGCCGATAAGGCGCCATCCGCTCCGGCGCGGCCTCAGCCATGGCGCCCGGCAAGGTGGCCGGTCCTGCGGACGCGGCAGCCGGCATAGCGCCGCTCATGGCCCCGATCGGCGCGCCGCGGCCGATCGCCTGGACATGGCGCGGCCCCTGCTCCTTCAGAATGCGCTGGAGGCCCTTGATCGTATAGCCTTCGCCATAGAGCAGGCGCCGGATGCCCTTGAGCAGGGCGACGTCGTCAGGCCTGTAGTAGCGGCGTCCGCCGCCACGCTTCAGCGGCTTGATCTGGTTGAAACGGGTTTCCCAGAATCGAAGCACATGCTGGGGTATGTCGAGGTCTTCGGCGACCTCGCTGATAGTCCGAAAGGCATCTGGGCTCTTGGTGTCCAATTCGGCCTCGGTATCGCCGGCGTGGAACTCCAGGCTCACTCAGTCTCACCCTCACCTGACTGCCCGTTGATGCGGGCCTTCATCACGTTCGAGGGTTTGAACACCATCACGCGACGCGGCTCGATGGGCACCTCAACGCCAGTTTTGGGATTACGCCCGATTCGCTCGCCTTTGTCTCGTACGACGAAAGAACCGAACGAAGACAGCTTCACATTCTCGCCGCGCGCGACCGCGTCGCAGATCTCGTCGAGCACCGCTTCGACGAGCTTCGACGACTCCGTCCGCGACAAGCCGATCTTCTGGTAGACAGCCTCGCACAGGTCCGCACGAGTGACCGTTTGCCCCGCCATTCATATCCTCCAAGGCGTATTGCAGGCGCAGCGGAAAACCGCCGGCCTTTCGCCATTACGGACGGCGGACGCTAGGCGCCCCCGTCGCGCGGGTCAATCCTCAAGGACGGCCATTGTGCCGCCTCAGGCCGGTTTCGACCCGAAATAGCGATGTTTCATGACAATTTTCGTGGTTTTATTGCCGCAACGTCACCAGCGGATCAAGGCCGAGCCCCAGGTGAAGCCGCCGCCCATCGCCTCGATCAGGACGAGCTGGCCGCGCTTGATGCGGCCATCGGCATGAGCCTCGGCCAAGGCGAGCGGGATCGAGGCCGCCGAGGTGTTGCCGTGACGGTCGACGGTGACGACGACATGGTCATGGCTGATGCCGAGCTTGTCGGCCGTCGCGTCGATGATGCGGCGGTTGGCCTGATGCGGCACGAACCAGTCGATATCGGCGCCTGACAGGCCCGTCTGCTCGAAGGTGTGACGCACCGTCTCGGCGAGGTTGGTGACCGCGTGGCGGAAGACTTCCTTGCCTTCCATGCGCAGGAAGCCGACCGTCTTGGTCGAGCCGGCGCCGCCATCGACATAGAGCTTGTCCTTGTAGCGGCCGTCCGAGCGGATATGGGTGGTCAGGATGCCGCGATCGGCCAGCGTCCCCTCGCCCGGCGCGGCCTTGAGCACCACGGCGCCGGCGCCATCGCCGAACAGCACGCAGGTCGCGCGGTCCTCCCAGTCGAGGATGCGCGAGAAGGTCTCGGCGCCGATCACGAGGGCGGCGCGCGCGCTGCCCGTGGTCAGGAACTTGTCGGCCGTCGCCAGCGCGAAAACGAAGCCGGAACAGACCGCCTGCACGTCGAAAGCCACACCGCCGTTGATGCCGAGGGCCGCCTGGATCTGCGTCGCCGTGGCGGGAAAGGTGTGGTCCGGCGTCGCGGTCGCGACGATGATCAGGTCGATCTCGGAGGGGTCGATGCCGGCATCAGTGATCGCCGCCTGTGCGGCCTTGAGGCCGACGATGGATGTCGGTTCGTCATCGGCCGCGACATGGCGCTGGCGGATGCCGGTGCGCTGGACGATCCACTCGTCGCTGGTGTCGACGCGCGCGGCGAGCTCCGCATTGGTGACGATGCGCGCGGGCAGATAGGAGCCGCAGCCGACGACTTGAGAGCGCAGGATGGACAAAAAGGTTGTTCCCTATTCCGCCTCGGCGGGCTGCGCGACGGTCAGCTCCGGACGCGTGCTCGCGGCGACCATTTCGCGGACCTTCGCCATCAGGTCCTCGCGTGCCATTTCATAGCCCAATTCGGCGGCGCTGGCGAAGCCGATCGCATCCGTCCCGCCATGGCTCTTGATGACGATGCCTTCCAGTCCGAGGAAGACGCCGCCATTCGATTTACGCGGGTCGAGCTTGTCCTTCAGCGCCGCGAAGGCGCCGCGGGCGAAGACATAGCCGATCTTGGCCATCAGCGAACGGCTCATCGCCGCACGAAGATAATCGGCGATCTGGCGAGCGGTTCCCTCTGCGGTCTTGAGCGCGATATTGCCGGTGAAGCCCTCGGTGACGACGACGTCGACCGTGCCCTTGCCGAGATCATCGCCCTCGACGAAGCCGTGATAGGCGAGATGCGGCAGGTCGCTCTCGCGCAGGATGCGCCCGGCCTCCTTGACCGCCTCGACGCCCTTGATCTCCTCGACGCCGACATTGAGCAGGCCGACCGTCGGCCGGTCGAGATCGAGCACGACGCGAGCCATGGCCGCGCCCATCACCGCGAGGTCGACAAGGTGGCGCGCATCCGCGCCGATCGTGGCGCCGACATCGAGCACGATGCTCTCGCCGCGCGCGGTCGGCCAGAGGCAGGCGATCGCCGGCCGGTCGACCTGCGGCATCGACTTCAGGCAGAATTTCGACATCGCCATCAGCGCGCCGGTATTGCCGGCGGAGACGGTGACATCCGCCTCCCCCGTCTTGGTCGCGTCGATCGCACGCCACATCGACGACTTGTAGCGGCCATAGCGCAAGGCCTGGCTCGGCTTGTCGTCCATCTTCACCGAGACCTCGGTGTGGTGGAAGGTCGTGACCGCCTTGAGCTTCGGATGCTGGTCGATCAGCGGCAGCACCTGCTTCTCGTCACCGAAAATGACGAAGCGGGCATCCGGGCGACGTTCCAGCATCAGGGCGGCGCCGGGAATGACGATGGCGGGGCCGTGATCCCCGCCCATCGCATCGAGCGCGATTGTAACCGGTCTTGTCATGGAATTCTGGCGTGTCCCGGAAATGGCCGACCTTCGATCCGGGACGGCTTGATGCCGGCCGGACAATAGCGACTTGGACCGTTGTCGCAAGCAGCGCAAGTGCCGGAGAGCGCTTCAGTCACCGCGTTTCAACTTTGCCAGCGCCGCGAACGGCGATTCCGTGCCGGTGTCACCCGCCGACGACTCGAAGCTGGCGCCGGGCTTGCGCGGATAGGGATCGAGCGCCAGCGCCAGGAACTCCAAAGTGATGCCGCCGAGATCGATCGCGCCATCGACGATCGGCTCGGGCGGATCGGCTTCGTTCAGCAGAACCTCGATATCGATCTCGGCATCGTCGCGCTCGTTGCGCCGTGCGAAGGCGGCAACCTCTTCCTCGGGAGCGAAATCGAGCTGCACGGGCACGTCGAGCTGAACCGGGAACGGTTCGAGCGTCACGACGCAGGCCTGATGCAAGCGGGCCGCGATGCGGCCGTCGAGCTTCACGCGCTCGCCATTGCGCGAGAGGGTATAGCGCGCCTCCAGCGCCTCCACGGAAACGAGGCCAAGCTGCGCGGCGATGGCGGGCAACTGCTCCGCCTCGGCCCGCACCACAACCTCGCTGCCGCGCGGGCGGATCGCCTCGACACGGACCGGGTGCTTGAGCAGCGCAGCCGGCGGATGATCAGGCGTCATGAGCGACCTCCGGGGTCGAGAAGGCCGGGAAAAGATCATCCCGGTTCAGGATGCCGTCGAGATCGGCGGCGGCCAACCTCTCCTGGGCGGCCCGCATATAAGCCGCGAGCGCAGGCGCCGCCTCCGGCGCGCAGGCATTGCGCCCCAGCGCTTCGGTCAACGCCTCAGGACCGGGGGCGACCAGCGCAGCCTCGTAGGCCTGCACCCGGCCATAGAACATCTGGCCGACCTTCTTCATCTTCTTGGGTACGGCGATGTCGCTGACGCCACCATTGCGGAAGCCGAGCTCGAGATAGGCGAAACAGGCGTCGACGAATTCCTGCGCCAGCTCTGCGGCCGGCGGCGGCAATTCGCGCAAGCGCCTCAACACCAGGAAAACGTGCAGGGTCAGCGATTCGAAACGGCCCTCGAAGCTGTCGGGAATCCCGCCTTCGATGTAGAGCGCCGGCAGGCGCGACGCCTCTGCGACCCGCGCGAACAGCGTGTCCACAGGGGAGCGCCGATTGGCGCGCTTGCCGAACAACCCGAAAATCACCTGTTTACTCCCGCCCGCTCTTGCCCGGGGCGTCCTCGCCTTGCCAAAGCCATCCTCGGGCGTTACGCCAACCCTTACCCTTTTGACAAGCGGCTTGGATCGTTCCGGCCGCGCTCGCCTTTCGGATCGTGCCCGCATGACCCAGATCACCCGCCGCACGGCTCTGCTCGGAGCTCTCGCGACCACGTCTCTTGCGCTCGCCGGCTGCGGCCCCGATGCGGGCGGTTTCGTGCTGCCGACCTCCGCCGGCATCAACGAGGAGTTCCGGCGCGGCTTCGTGATGGACGACGCCCTGATCGCGCAGGTCAAGGTCGGCATGGACGTGCAGGCGGTGCTGACGACGCTCGGCACGCCCTCGACCACCTCGACGGTCGGCAATCGCACCTTCTACTATATCAGCCAGACGATGCGTCGCCGGTTCCAGTTCCAGGACCCGCAGCTCATCGACCAGCAGGTGCTGGTGATCTATTTCAACAAGGGCTTCAAGGTCGAGCGCATCGCCCATTACGGCCTGCAGGACGGCGTGATCTTCGACTTCATCAGCCGCACCACCCCGACGGGCGGCGAGGAGCAGAGCTTCCTGCGCAACCTGTTCAGGGGCGTCACCAAGTTCAATCCGCTCGGCTCGTAAGCGGAACGCCTTCCAACGATCGAAAAAGCCCGCGGCTCACGCCGCGGGCTTTTTCGTTTGGACGTGGCGGCACCGATCAGGAGACTGCCGGGCGAGCGCGCAGCGGCACGGTCATCGCCATGACCCCTGCGATCACAAAACCCAGCCCGGCCCAGGCTGTCGGCGCCAGCGCCTCCCCCAGGAAGACCATGCCGATCAACACGCCGGTCGGCACCCTGAGATAGGCGACCGACGTCGTCGCGACCGCGCCCAGCCGTGCGATCAATCGGAAATAGATCACGAAGGCCAGGGCCGTGGAGACGAGCGAGAGCGCGATCAGCGCCTGGATCGACTGGGCCGAGGGCGACAGCGTCCAGGGCCGGTCCAGCATCAGGCTGAGCGGCAGCAGGACGAGCGCGCCGCAGAGCAGCGAGCCGGCCGCCGGCATGATCGGATCCAGCCCCTTGAAGCTCCGCCCGAACAAGGCCGCGCCGCCATAGCAGATGCTGGCCGCGACCAGCGCCAGCTGCGCCCAGAGTTGCTCGCCGAAGCCCGTCATCGCCTGCGCGCCGACGATGAGGACGGTGCCGGCGAGACCGGCCGCGATGCCGACGAGGCGCAAGCCCGACAAGCGCTCGGCCGAAGCCGAGAAGCAGGACAGCAGGACGACGAAGATCGGGCTCGTCGAGCTCAGGATCGTGGCGAGCCCCGCATCGACGCTGCGCTCGGCCCAGGCGATCAGCGTGAAGGGCACGACGCTGTTGAGGCCGGCCTGGACGAGGAACAGGCGCCAGGTCGCAAGATCGCGCGGCAGCCGCAGGCCGCGCCAGCGGATGACCACGAGCAGGACGAGGCCGGCGATCAGCGTCCGGGCGGTGATCAGGGTCAGCGGCGGGATCGTCTCCACGCCGAGCTTGATGAAGGTGTAGGAGCCGCCCCAGAGCCCGGCCAGCACCAGCAGAAGAGCAAGCTCCACGGCACGGTTCGGGGTGGCGGTAGGATGCTCGAGCGTTCGGGCAGACATGGTTCCTCCTGGAGTTGGCAGGACCATGCCAGCGCGCCGGCTGCGGCGCATGCGGGAACGCTACGGAGCCGGCCGTAGCTTCCAAGCTTGATTCAAGGGCTTACCGATCTGATTCAAGTGGAGCCCTTAAGCCCTTGCCTTCAATAATTTTTCGTCCTCTCCCGAGCTTGGCGAAAAAGACCCGCGGCTTGCGCCGCGGGTCGGTAAGCATCTCAATGCTGGCTGCGATCAGGAATGCGCCAGGATCGCCAGGAGCAGCAGGGCGATGATGTTGGTGATCTTGATCGCCGGGTTCACGGCGGGGCCCGCCGTGTCCTTGTAGGGGTCGCCGACGGTATCGCCGGTCACGGAGGCCTTGTGCGCGTCCGAGCCCTTCAGATGGCGCACGCCGTCCTTGTCGACGAAGCCGTCCTCGAAGCTCTTCTTCGCGTTGTCCCAGGCGCCGCCGCCCGAGGTCATCGAGATCGCGACGAAGATGCCGGTCACGATCACGCCCATCAGCATGGCGCCGACGGCAGCGAAGGCGTTGTTCTTGCCGGCGATCCAGTAGATCACGAAATAGGTCACGATCGGCGCCAGCACCGGCAGGAGCGAGGGCACGACCATTTCCCTGATCGCCGCGCGGGTCAGCATGTCGACGGCACGGCCGTAATCGGGCCGGTCCTTGCCTTCCATGATGCCGGGCTTTTCCTTGAACTGCCGGCGCACTTCCTCGACGACGGAGCCCGCCGCACGCCCGACCGCCGTCATGCCCATGCCACCGAAGAGGAAGGGAATGAGGCCGCCGAGCAGGAGGCCGACGACAACGTAAGGATTGGACAGCGAGAAATCGACCGTCACGCCCTTGAAGTACTGGAAGGCCGTCGAGCCCGCCTTGTTGGCCTCGGAGATGAAGAAATTCAGGTCCGAGGTATAGGCGGCGAAGAGCACCAGCGCGCCGAGGCCGGCCGAGCCGATGGCATAGCCCTTGGTAACGGCCTTGGTGGTGTTGCCGACCGCATCGAGCGCATCGGTGGAGCTGCGCACTTCCTTGGGCAGGCCCGCCATCTCGGCGATGCCGCCGGCATTGTCCGTCACCGGGCCGAAGGCATCGAGCGCGACGACCACGCCGGCCAGCGCCAGCATGGCGGTGGTCGCGATGGCGATGCCGAACAGGCCGGCGAGGCTGTAGGAAGCGATGATGCCGGCGATGATGACGATGGTCGGCAGCGCGGTCGATTCCAGGGAGACCGCGAGGCCCTGGATGACGTTGGTGCCGTGGCCGGTCACCGAGGCCTGGGCGATCGAGACCACCGGGCGCTTGCCGGTGCCGGTATAGTACTCGGTGATGACGACGATGAGCAGCGTTACCGCGAGGCCGACCAGCGCGCAGGCGAAGAGCCCGCCCGAGGTGAAGCTGACGCCCTGCACGGTCTTGAAGGCCGCCGAGAAGCCGCCGAACATGGCGTAGTTCACGGCTGCGATCGCGCCGATCGAGAGCACGCCGGCCGCGATGAAACCCTTGTAGAGCGCGCCCATGATCGACTGGTTGGCGCCGAGCTTCACGAAGAAGGTGCCGATGATCGAGGTGACGATGCAGGCCGCGCCGATCGCCATCGGGTAGAGCATCATCGTGCCGAGCGCCGGCTGGCCGGCGAAGAAGATCGCGGCGAGCACCATGGTCGCGACCAGCGTCACCGCATAGGTCTCGAACAGGTCGGCGGCCATGCCGGCGCAGTCGCCGACATTGTCGCCGACGTTGTCGGCGATGGTCGCCGGGTTGCGCGGATCGTCCTCGGGAATGCCGGCCTCAACCTTGCCGACGAGGTCGGCGCCAACGTCGGCGCCCTTGGTGAAGATGCCGCCGCCGAGACGGGCGAAGATCGAGATCAGCGAAGCGCCGAAGCCCAAAGCCACCAGCGAATCGATCACCGTGCGGCTGGAAGGCTCAAAACCGAGATAGGAGGTCAGGACGCCGTAATAGACGGCGACGCCGAGCAGCGCGAGGCCGGCGACGAGCATGCCGGTGACGGCGCCCGCCTTGAAGGCGACATCAAGGCCTTCGCCCAGCGACTGCATCGCAGCCTGGGCCGTGCGGACATTGGCGCGTACCGAGACATTCATGCCGATGAAGCCGGCCATGCCCGAAAGCACCGCGCCGATCAGGAAGCCGACCGCTACCCATTTGCCGAGCAGCCAGGCGAGAACGACGAAGAGAACGACGCCGACCATGGAAATGGTCATGTACTGGCGCTTGAGATAGGCCTGCGCGCCTTCGGCAACCGCACCGGAAATCTCCTGCATGCGCTGGTTGCCGGCATCGCGCTTCATCACATCGCCATAGGCCCAGACGCCATAGGCTATGGAAAGCGCACTCAATATGATGATGAGAAGCAGAGCTGACATTCGATTTCCTGACCCTAGAGCTTGCAGTCGGCGGGAGCGCTGTCGCTCCTCATTTTTGCAGCGTTGGACGTCAGGCAGCGAAAAAACGGGCCCTAAAGACTCAAGGCCCGCTCCGCGTCGCCAGTGTCAGGCGAATTTGTGGCAAGTTTCGGCGAGGAGCGCAAACGCCCCGGCTTACAGATTTCGTCGGATGTCAGAGCGGATGGCGGATCGTCAGAGCGCGAGGTCGCGGTTGACGTTCTTGTAGAGCAGATAGCAGGCATCGCCGTAACCGGTCGGGTAGAACTGCTGCGGGCAAAAACCGCCCATCCAGATGAAATCCCGCTCCCAGATCTCGTGCCAATCGGCGCCGAGCAAGTAGAGCCCCTGCCCTTCGAGCATGTAGAGGCCGTGCTCCATCACATGGGTCTCGACCGCCGGGAAGCAGACGCCCGGCTTGAACCACATCAGGTTCATCTCGAAATCGAAGCGCATGTCGCCATAGGGCAGCAGGAACTGGAAGCCGCGTCCTTCCATACCGGTGTGATTCGTCATCGGCACCGCGTCCCGATGCGAGACGATCGGCTCTGGCACGGCAAGACCTGGTACGGCCTCGTAGCGCTTGCGCAGAGCGAGCACGCGGATGCCCTCCGCCGATTCGTTGCGCAGCGTGAAGGGCGTTGCCGGCGGCAGATAGGCGAAGCCGCCAGCCGTGAGCGTCTGCGCCGCGCCGCCAGCGACCACGATCCGCGCCTCACCCGAGAGGACGTAGAAGAAATGCTGGATGCCGTCCTCGCCGAAGGCGGCCGGCGTGCCACCGCCAGGGGCGATCTCGAGGACATATTGGGCGAAGGCCGCGCCCATGACTGGCCCCGTGAGGACGCGCACGATCGTGTCCCGGTATTGTGGCAGCCGGCTGACCAGCACGCCCTCCGGCGGCATGAAGGCGTAGTTGGAGCAGACGACACCGCGATTATGCCCGATGGCGCCGGGCGGAACCTGGCCGGTCGCAGGCGGGAAGGCACGGTTGGTCATGCGTTTGCTCCGATCAGGGATCTGCCAGTGGCTCAGGCCGTGGCCGGACGCTGGAAGCGCTGCCATGCCACCAGCGCCAGGGCGATGGCGACCGGCGGGAAGACCAGCCAGTTCACGACCTCCCAGCCGCCATGGCTGAGCAGGCCGCCCGACGAGAAGGAGGCGATCGCGACAGAGCCGAAGACGAGGAAATCGTTGGCGGCCTGCACCTTCACGCGCTCTTCCGGCCGGTAGCAGTCGGTCACCAGCGCGGTCGCGCCGATGAAGCCGAAATTCCAGCCGACACCGAGCAGGATCAAAGCCAGCCAGAAATGGCCGACGCTCAGGCCCGTCAGGCCGACGACGGCGGCCAGCGCCGTCAGGCCAAGTCCGACCGCGGTCACCGTGCCCTTGCCGAAGCGGGCGATCAATCGACCGGTGAAGAAGCTTGGCCCGAACATCGCCAGCACATGCCACTGGATGCCGAGCGTGGCGTCGCCGACCGAATGGCCGCAGGCGACCATCGCCATCGGCGCCGCCGTCATGACGAAGCTCATCAGGCCATAGGCGACGAGCGAGGCGGTGACCGAGGCGATGAATTTCGGCTGGCGCATGATCACCCCGAGCGGGCGCCCGCCGCCCGACCGGACCGCCGCGACCGGCGGGGCGCGCAGACGCGAGACGATCAGGATCGCGATCAGCGCCAGCATGCCCTGGGCGAGGAAGCTGGCGGCGAAGGGCGCGGCCGGCGTCAGGTCGCGCGTCCAGTAGACCGATTGCGGGCCGATGATGCCCGCAGCAAGGCCGCCGATCATGACCCAGGAGATCGCGCGCGGCCGGAAGGCGTCGGTCGCGGTATCGGCGGCGGCGAAGCGATAGCTCTGGACGAAGGAGCCGTAGAGCCCGCAGACGAAGGTGCCCAGGCAGAACAGCCAGAACAGGCGCAGCGAGACGCCGCCGGCCGCGATGCTCGCGCCGGCCGCGCCGACGAGCGCCCCGATCAGGTAGCCGTTGCGCCGCCCGAGCCGGCGCATGACCATCGCAGCCGGAATGACGCCCGCGGCGATGCCGAGCTGGAGCAGGCTGACCGGCACGGTCGCGAAAGCCTGATCGGCGACGAGCTGGGCGCCGACGATGCCGCCGAGCGAGACGATGATCGCCGGGTTGGCGCCGCCGAGCGCCTGCGCGCCCGCGAGCACCAGCGCGTTGCGCTTGGCCAGCTTGTCGCCATCGAAAGCCGAGAAATGCTGATTCATCACAACGCGCCTCGCGGCCGCCATGATGCGCCGCTGTCAGAAATGAGAGAAGGAGCCCTGCGCGAAGCGGCGCGCCTCACCCTTCTCGCGATAAGTCACCACGCCGGCCTCGTCCGAGATCCGCCCGATCGGGACCAGCGAAAGCATCGTTCCCTCTGCGGCCGCGATCAGAGCAGGATATTCCCTTTCCGAGGCCGTGCAGAGAATTTCGTAGTCGTCTCCGCCGGTCCAGGCCAGTTCCGCCAATGCGGGAACAGCCATGAGCGCGGCGCGGGCCGCCCCCGAGAGCGGAACCTCGTCGAGATCGATTTCGGCGCCGACATGCGAGGCGCTCAAGAGCTTGGCGAGATCGCCGACGAGCCCATCGGAAACGTCCATGGCGGCCGAGGCATGGCGCTGCAGCGCTTCGGCCAGCGCATGACGTGGCTGCGGATGCAGATAGCGATCGGCAAGGAAGGCGCGATCGTCGACCCCGAGTCCGGCAACCCAGCCCGGCTTGTCCGGGCCATGGACCTTGAGACCGAGCGCTCCGTCGCCAATGCTGCCGGAGACGAGCACGACGTCGCCCGGCTTCGCACCGGAGCGCCTGACCATCCGCCCGGCCGGGACCGTGCCGAAGGCGGTGATCGACAGGGTGAGCGGTCCCGAGGTCGAGACGGTGTCGCCACCGATCAGCGGGCAGCCGGCCGCTTCGGCCATGCGGGCAAGCCCAGCCGCGAAACCGGCGAGCCAGCCCTCGGTCCAGCCGCGCGGCAGGGCGAGCGTCAGCACGAAGCCCTCGGGCTTGGCGCCCTTGGCGGCGAGATCGGAGAGGTTGACGGCCAGCGCCTTCCAGCCGATCGCGTCCGGCGGGTCGCCGGGGAAGAAATGGACGCCGGCGACAAGGGCGTCGGCGGTGACAACGACCTCGTAGCCGCGGCCGGGCCGCAACAGCCCGGCATCGTCAAGAAGGCCAAGCCCGCCCGGCCCGGCGATCGGCGCGAAATAGCGGGCGATCAGCTCGAATTCGCCGGGGCGCTGATTGTCAGCCATGGGGCAGCGAAGCTCCGCAACTATTCCAAGGTCATCCCGGACAAGCAGCGAAGCTGCGCCGATCCGGGATCCATGCCTGAACCTTATTCGGAAGCGCTCCGGAATGGATCCCGGGTCTCCCTTCGGTCGCCCGGGATGACGGTTGAGGAAAACCTACGCCGCCGGGATATCGAACTCGTCGGCGCGGAAGTCGCGGGCCATGCGATCGAGCACGGCGTTGACCATGCCGATCTCCTCGCCCTGATAGAAGGCGCGCGCGACCGCGACATATTCCGAGATCACGGCACGCGCCGGCACGTCCTTGCGGAAGGCGAGCTCATAGGCACCCGCGCGCAGGATCGCGCGGACCACTGCCTCGACCCGCTTCAGCGGCCAGTCCTTGGCCAGCAACTCGTCGACGGTACGATCCACCAGGCGCTGCTCACGGACGACGCCACTGAGAATATCGCGGAAGAAGGCGATTTCGGCTTGCGGCAATTCGATCTCCTCGACCTCCTTGCCGATCCAGAAATGCTCGAACTCGGCCATCGCCTCGACGACGCCACGGCCGCCGATTTCCATCTCGTAGAGCGCCTGCACGACCGAGAGCCGCGCGCCGCGCCGCTTCTCGGCGCGGCTCATTGGGACGGCTCCGCCAGGGAGCGCTTGTAGCGCAGCACGGCGAGCGCCGCTTCGGCGGCGGCGCCGCCCTTGTTCATGTCCTCGCGATTGGCGCGAGCCCAGGCCTGCGCCTCGTTCTCGACGGTCAGGATGCCGTTGCCGAGCGGAAGCGCGAAGGCGACCGAGAGATCCATCAGCGCGCGCGAGCTTTCGCCGGCGACGATGTCGTAATGGCCGGTCTCGCCGCGGATGACGGTTCCGAGAGCGACGACGGCCTCATAGGGGTCGACGGCCTCGTCGGCGGCGCGCAGGCCGATGACGATCGCCGAGGGGATTTCCAGCGCACCGGGAACGGTGACGACATCGACGCGGCAGCCGGCTTCTTCCAGCGCCGCCATCGCGCCCGCCAGCAATTCGTCGGCGTACTTGTCGTAGAAGCGCGCCTCGACCACGAGGACGCGAGCGCCGTCGATCTCGACGGCAGGAGTTGCGGCCTTGTCGGCCGAGGTCTGCCGGGGTCCGGCCATTTCTTCTATCCTTCTTGGAATGTGATCGGGCTGGTTACCCTTGCGGGCGCGCCTCCGCAAGCCGCGCGGCATACCGTGCCATCAGATCGACCTCGACATGAACGGGGTCGCCCTCCCCACGCTGCCCCCAGGTGGTGACTGCGAAGGAGTGCGGAATCAGCAGGACGGTGAAGACATCGTCCTCCACCGAATTGACGGTGAGCGAGGTGCCGTCGAGGCAAATCGAGCCCTTGGTCGCGATGAAGCGGGGCAGCCCCTGCGGCGCGCGGATATGGAAACGCGCGGTCGCGCCCCAGGGCTCGTTCGGATCAGGCTCGATCGGCTCGATCTTGAGGATGCGCCCGACGCCGTCGACATGGCCGGTGACGAGATGGCCGCCGAGCTCCTCGCCGACCTTGAGCGAGCGTTCCAGATTGATCCGCGTGCCCGGTTCCCACGAGCCGACGGAGGTCTTGGCCAGCGTCTCGGCGGCGGCCTCGACCTGGAAGATGCAGCCGGGTTCGCCGTCGGTGCGCGGGCGCAGCGCGGTCACGGTGAGGCAGACGCCGGCGCAGGCGATCGAGGCGCCGATGGCGATGCCTTCCGCCTCGTAGGGGCAGGCGATGGCGAGGCGCTTGAGGCTGGGCCCCTTGCGCTCGGCCTCCACGACCTCGCCGATGGCGGTGACGATGCCGGTGAACATCAGCCTCTCCTCGTGAAATGCTCGAAACGGTCCTGACCGATCTGACCGGCCTCGACAAGGGCGTATAGATCGGGGTCGGCCAACTGGGCGGCAAGCCCCGGACGCACAGCAACAATGCCGGGCTGCCCCAGCGTTTTCGGCGAGGTTGAGACGATGACCTCGTCCGCCAGCCCTTCAAGCGCGAGCTTCTCGCCGATGCGCGGACCGCCTTCCGAGAAGACGCGGTTGATGCCGCGCGTGCCGAGCAGCATCAGCGCCTCGCGCAGGTCGAGATGGCCGTCGGGGCCGGGCGAGACCCGCATGACCTCGACCCCGGCCGCGACCAGCGCCTGTTCCGGTTCGATCGGCGCCGTCTCGGCCGCGATCACCCAGACGGGAACCTCATGGGCCGTGCGGACGAGCTTCGAGGCCAGCGGCAGGCGCAGATGCGTATCGAGGATGACGCGGATCGGCGAGCGATCCGCAAGGCCCGGCAGGCGCACGGTCAATTGCGGATCGTCAGCCAGCACCGAGCCGATACCCAGCATGATGACATCATGATGCGCGCGCTGGAGATGGACCCAGCCGCCGGCGACCGGGCTCGATACGGCGAGCGGCACGCCCCCTGCCCCGCCGGCATAGCCATCGGCGGTGCGGGCGATCTTGAAGGTCACCATCGGGCGGCCCTGCGTGATGCGCGTGAGATAGCCGCGATGGGTACGCCGCGCCTCCTCCTCCAGGACGCCGACCGTGACCTCGATGCCAGCGGTACGCAGCAAGGCATGGCCAAGCCCGGCAATGAAGGGGTTGGGATCGGACATCGCCGAGACCACGCGCTTCACGCCCGAGAGGATGGTGTGCTCCACGCAGGGAATGCCGCCGCGCACCGAGCGATGCGAGCAGGGCTCGAGCGTGACATAGAGCGTGCCACCCATCGAGGCAGCGCCCGCTCGCGAGAAGGCATGCGCCTCGCCATGCGGGCGGCCGCCGGGCTGGGTATGGCCACGCGCCACCACCACGGGGCCATCGGGGGTGTCGCGCGTGATGACGGCGCCCACAGACGGGTTGGTCGCGGTCGTGCCAAGGCCCCGCGCGCCATAGCTAAGCGCCTGGCGCATGAAGACACGGTCGGTCTCTCGCTGTTGTTCCGATGCGTGACCTTCGCGCAAAGCTGAACCCGCTTCGCGCGCAGAAACCTTGGGATCAGTCATCGACGCGTCGCGGCGGGGCGGAGACGCCCTCCTCCTCGATCGTACCGAGCTGGCCGAGCAACTCCTCGAAGTCCTTGGCTTCGCGGAAATTCTTGTAGACCGAGGCGAAGCGGACATAGGCGACGTCGTCGAGGCCCTTCAGCCCCTCCATCACCAGCTCGCCGATGGCCGAGCTCTGGATCTCCGCCTCGCCCGAGCTTTCCAGCTGGCGGACGATGCCGTTGACCATGCGCTCGATCCGCTCCGGCGCGACCGGGCGCTTGCGCAAGGCGTGAGCGATCGAGGTCTCCAGCTTGTCGCGGTCGAAGGGCGTGCGCCGCCCCGACCGCTTCACGACGGTCAATTCGCGCAGCTGCACGCGCTCGAAGGTGGTGAAGCGGCCGCCGCAATCGGGACAGACCCGGCGGCGGCGGATCGAGGCGTGGTCGTCGGTGGGACGGGAGTCCTTCACCTGCGTGTCGAGGGAGCTGCAATAGGGGCAGCGCATGCGCTTATCCTTCGGAATGCCTGATCGGCGGGGCGACCGACGCTTCTTTGCCCCAGCACCGGTTTCCGCGCCAGATGCCCAGAGGCTGCTATGATGCGGCGGCGATGAACCTCAGGGCGCGCTGAGACGACGAACACTCGACCTTCACAGCGCGCGCGGCGGAGCTTCTATCATGGCAGAGAACGAGGGCAACATGGGCGAAGCGTTCGGCGGCCTGGTGCTGCTGGCCTTCGATCTGCTCGATTCCGAGATCGCCCGGTCCCCCGAGCGCATCGTCCAGACCTTCAAGAACCCGGCGCTGCTCAAGGCAGCCGAGAATGCGGTCCTGAGCTTCGCGAAATCCCGCAGCCCGACCGCCAGCTCCCAGTTGACCCCAGAAGAGATCGGCAAGCTGCAGTCTTCGGTTGTCGATGGCGTGAAAACGGCCGCGACCGACGCCTATCTCAAGCAGATCAAGGAATCGTCGAAGTTCAAGGCGCTGGAAAAGCAGCTGAAGAACTTCGAGGACGCGGCGAAATCATCGGCGGTCGGCGTCTGGGTCGATCACAACAAAGGCATTCTCTATGTGGTCGGCGCGGTTCTGGCGGTCGGCGCCGGCGTCGCGCTCTACATCACCAAGCCCTCCGGCACGATCTACGGCATGGGCATCCGGGAGCTGGAGAAGCTCAAGTTCGAAGTGCTGAAGGTCGGCGCGCTGAAGCTCGGCGTCGGCGGCCTCGTCTTCGACCCCACGGCCGAGCGCTTTGGCGGGAAGGTGACCGGCAAGCTGGAATGGGAGCAGCTCAAGATCGACCTGTCGCTGCAGATCGTCACCGCCAACCTGAAGGCGCCCGAAATCACCAGCGAAGTCGGGCTCAAATACGGTGTGATCAGCCTGACCGCGGCCAACAAGCTCGACCTGACACAGCCGAAGGTCGACCTCACATTGAGGCTCAGCGCCAACAAGGATCGTTTCGGCCTGTCGGTTGCCGCCAATATCAAGGACGACAACGTCACCGGCAGCGCCTCGGCCTCCTACAGGGTGGCCGAGAGCCTGAAGCTGGGCGTGGATCTCAGCCGCCGGAACCGCCCCGACATGGGGAACCAGAGCGAGAACATGATCATGTTCGAGCTCAAGGGCACGTTCCCCTGAGCGCGAAGCGGGATGGTTTCCCGATCCGGTCTCAGTAGATCGGGAAGCGCGCCGTCAGCGCCTTGACCTTGGCGGTGACCGCCTGCTCGATCGCGGCGTTGCCTTCTTCGCCATGGGCCGCAAGGCCGTCCAGCACCTCGGCGATCAGTTCGCCGACCAGTTTGAACTCGGCAATGCCGAAGCCGCGCGAGGTCGCCGCAGGCGTGCCGAGGCGGATGCCCGAGGTCGTCATCGGCTTCTCGGGGTCGAACGGGATGCCGTTCTTGTTGCAGGTGATGTGGGCGCGGCCGAGCGCGGCTTCCGCCGCCTTGCCGGTCAGCTTCTTCGAGCGCAGGTCGACCAGCATCAGATGGTTGTCGGTGCCGCCGGTGACGAGGTCGAAGCCCTTCGACTTCAGCGTCTCGGCCAGCGCCTTGGCGTTGGCGACGACAGCATGTGCGTAGGCCTTGAACTCCGGCTGCAGCGCCTCCTGGAACGAGACCGCCTTGGCCGCGATCACATGCATCAGCGGACCGCCCTGGATGCCCGGGAAGATCGCCGAATTGACCTTCTTCGCGATCGCCTCGTCATTGGTCAGGATCATGCCGCCGCGCGGGCCGCGCAGCGTCTTGTGCGTCGTGGTGGTCACGACATGGGCGTGCGGGAACGGCGAGGGATGCGCGCCACCGGCGACGAGCCCGGCGAAATGCGCCATATCGACGAAGAGATAGGCGCCGACCTTGTCGGCGATCTCGCGGAAGCGGGCGAAGTCCCAGTGACGGGCATAGGCGGAGCCGCCGGCCACGATCATCTTCGGCTTGTGCTCGACCGCGAGGCGCTCCATCGCGTCGTAGTCGATCATCTGGTCGACGACGCAGACGCCGTAGGACACGACGTTGAACCATTTGCCGGACTGGTTGACCGGCGCGCCATGGGTCAGGTGCCCGCCAGCGGCGAGGTCGAGGCCCATGAAGGTATCGCCCGGCTGCATCAGGGCCATGAAGACGCCCTGGTTGGCCTGGGAGCCGGAGTTCGGCTGGACGTTGGCATAGGTGCAGCCGAAGAGCCGCGTGGCGCGTTCGATCGCGAGCTTTTCGGCGATGTCGACGAACTGGCAGCCGCCATAATAGCGCCGGCCCGGATAGCCCTCGGCATATTTGTTGGTCATCACCGAGCCCTGTGCCTCGAGCACGGCGCGGGAGACGATGTTCTCGGAGGCGATCAGCTCGATCTCGTCGCGCTGGCGACCGAGCTCCAGGTCGATCGCGCGGGCGATCTCGGGATCGGCATCATGCAGCGAAGCGCCGAAGAAGGAGTTCGAGAGGTGCTTGTCCAGCGCGGCTTCGGTCATGTCCGGCTCCTGAAGTTCAACGGCCGGTGAGCGCCCGGCTCCGTCGCGGCTCCCCTATCATGTGGCGGGGGGCTGTCCAAGCGATAGATCGCGCGGAGGAAAAGCTGTATCGCCGCAGCCATCAGCCACCCCGTTTTCGCCGCTTCGGTAGCAAATTCTTCTCCTCTTCCGGACGAGACGGCGTGTAGGCGAGCGGCCGGCGCGAAGCGGTCCTCAGCAATGCCCGGAAAGCCGGACATTCCAGGTGAGTCGGCGCCCGGCAGTCCGCGACATGACGGAGCGCATCGCGCAGCGTCCTCAACCCGATCATCTGCCGCTGCAATTCGTCAGCCCGCGCCCGCAACTGCTCGCGCGGGATGTTCGGCTGCCCGTCCGCGCCGAACATCGCGGCGATCTCCTCCAGCGAGAAGCCGGCGGTCTTGCCGAGCCCGATCAGCGAGAGCCTGAGCAGGACATCGGGATCGTATTGTCGGCGCAGGCCGCGTCGCGCCTCCGAACGGATGAGGCCGATCTCCTCGTAATAGCGCAGGGCCGAGGCCGGCACGCCCGAGCGCTCCGCGACCTCTCCGATATCCAGCAACAGCATGCTTGACCTCAAGTCGACTTGAATTCGTAGGCTCTGCCGAACGGATGAAATCGGCAAGAGGAGAAGCCATGGAAAGCCTTGTTGGAACAAGGGAAAGACCGATCTGGAGAGATCCGCGCGCCGCCGCGCTCCTGATGGCGGCGTCGCTCACCACAATGGCGAACGCGACGATCAGCCCGGCGCTTCCGAGCATCGAGCGCCTGTTCGCGGATGACCCGAACGCCGCGCTGCTGACGCGGCTTCTGGTGCCGGCGCCCTCACTCAGCGTCGCGCTGTTCGCACCGCTGGCGGGCTTCGCAGCAGACCGCATCGGCCGGCGCGCGATGCTGCTCACCGGCGTCGTGCTGTTCGTGATCGCAGGCTGTGCCGGGCTCGCCCTGCCCGATCTGCCCTCCATTTTCGCCAGCCGCCTCGTGCTCGGCGTCGCCGTCGCCCTGATCATGACGGCCCAGACCGCGCTGATCGGCGACTACTTCGCCGGGGACGACCGCAACGCGCTGACGGGCTTGCAGATCTCGGCCCGGAATTTCGGCGGGCTGGTCTTCATTTCACTGGCCGGATGGGCAGCCAGCCTGTCGCCGCGCCTGCCTTTCGCGATCTATGGGCTGGCAGCGATCTTCCTGCCGTTGATGTGGCTGGCCATCATCGAGCCGCCGCGCATCGCAGCCGCGTCGGGTGTACTGCCGGCGGATGGCGATGGCGGACACCCATCCTGGCGCCGCCTGCTCGCCGCGCTGGTCCTGCTTCAGGGCCTGACGAACATGATCTTCTTCCTGATGCCGACGCAGATCTCGTTCTTCCTGGAGGTCCGGGGCTACGAGAGCGCGCCGATGACCGGCACGGTCCTCGGCCTGCTGATGATCTCGGGTGGCGGCTGCGCCCTGCTTTATCGGCGCGTCCGGCAGATGTTCGGCTCCGCAGGCATCTTCGCCGCCGGCTATGCCGCGATGGCGCTGGGCTTCCTGTCCCTCTCCGGCGCGGCATCGACGCCGTTGCTGTTCATCGCGGCGCTCCTGATCGGGGCCGGCTATGCGCTGGTTTCGCCGAGCTTCGTCGCGATGGCGCTCGACCTGGCGCCCCGGCGGTCGCGGGGCATGGCGGGAGGCATCCTGACCGCCTCGATCTTCATCGGCCAGTTCTGCTCGCCGCTGGCCAGCACACCCCTGATCGCAAGCCATGGCTATGGAGCGTTGTTCGGCGGCACGGCCTGGCTGCTCGCGATCATGGCGCTTGCGGCCGGTGCCGCGAAGCTCCTCCGTAGGAACCGCTGACCGCCCACGGGCGGCGCAAGTCGCGGCTGGGTCGCTCCCAACTCCGCACAGAAGGAGCCGGAACCTGGCGCTTCCGCCCAGGACATCGAGGCGCCCACATTATGGTTAACAAATTATGGCTTGCGGCTTGCTGCGCCTGACCTAGCGCAACACTGGATGCCTCTCGATGACACAGAACGCCCCAAAACAGAACGCGAGTCGTGTTTCAGCTTCGACTCAGCCGATCTCCAAGCAGCTCAAGAAGGCATTTCTCGGTGGCGCGAGCGCCTTCGTCCTGTCGCTGCCCTTGCCGAGCCAGGAGGCGACAGCCGAAACCTGGACGGTGACCAGGCAATATTATCCGGGCGGATCGACGAGCGTCTATCGCTGGTCACCGGACGGCTACAGCAACATCTCTCGCCTCAACAATGGCGCGCCCGGAAACAACTGCCCCGTTCCGGCCTTCGAGGTCATGAACCCTGGCCGCGGGGAAGCGCGCTGCGTCGGCTATGTCGCGCCATCCTGGCTGACGCGCTGACGCCAGCCGAGCAACTTCGTTCCATGAAAAAGCCCGCCGGAGACCGGCGGGCTTTTCGAAACGCGCGTAAATCGCAAGCGTCAGATGTCCTGATCGCCCTGCAGCGCGGCGACAGGCGCCGGTCCGAGGCCGTCCTTGTTGTAGATGTCGTCGCGGAACTGCACGCCGCCATCGGGCGTGGCCCAGGCGGTGACATAGACCCAGTAGCACGCCACCGGATCGGCGATGCGGGCATTGACGCGCTGGCCGGACTGGATGGTCTCGTCGATCTTGGCGCGGTCCCAGCCGGGGGTGTTCTTCAGGAGCCAGGCGACATAGTCGCGCACGTTCTGGACGCGCATGCAGCCCGAGGAAACGAAGCGGTAATCGTCGCCGAAGATGCCCTTCGACGGGGTGTCGTGCATGTAGACGCCGTGCGGGCTCGGGATATTGATGCGCACGAAGCCGAGCGAGTTGAACTCGCCGCCCGGATCCTGCCGGAAGGTGTAGCGCGTCGCCTCATCGGAATTCCAGTTGACGCTCGCCGGCGCGATCTCGCCGCCATTCGGCGAGATGATGCGGATCTTGTTCTCGGTCAGGTAGTTCGGCTGCTTGCGCATGGTCGGGATCAGATCCTTGCGGATGATCGAGGCCGGAACCGTCCAGGTCGGGTTGAAATTGACTTCGGGAATCTTCGTCTGCAACAGCGGCGACTGGCGGTCGATCTTGCCGACGCCGGCAGCATGGCGCGTCGCGACATGGCCGTTCTCGACGGTCTCCACCGTAGCGGCCGGGATGTTGGCGACGACATAGCGCCCGCCGAGGTTGCCGGACCAGCTGCGCAGCCGGACGACATTGGTCTCGAGCTGGCGGATGCGGCGGTCGATCGGCACGTTGAGCGCGGCGACGGTGGCGCGGTTGATCGCGCCCGTCGTCGACAGGCCGACGCGCGACTGGAAGCGGCGCACGCCCGCCTCGACATAGGAGTCATAGATGCTGCTCTCGCCGGCCGCGGCATCGAGATCGCCGGTGACGATCAGGCGGCGGCGCAGGGCCACCACGCCCGGCCCCTTCGCACCCACGTTCATGCGGTCGGGCAACTGAACCTGCGGCCAGCCGCCACGCGCCGCGAGATCGCGATAGGCCACGATCGCCTGCTCGGTCGCCTGCAGGGCCTCGGCTGAGAGCATCGGCGTCGAGGAGCGCGCCACCGCGTTGCGGGCGCCGGCATCGTAGCTCTGGCGCCACTCGGCCTGCTGGGCGAGCGCCGGTGCAGCAGCGGCCGTGGCGGCGCCCGACAGCAGGGCCAGCACGGTTTCGCGGCGGGTCAGGCTCAAATGCGACATCTCTTCCCTCTTCAAGACTTCACGCAAGCACGTAGACCACACAAAAACGTCGCCGGAACAGGCGACGCTGGCGATGCACTGGCGCGACGGACAAGCTCACTGCCGCCGACGGTGTCCTAGCACAGTTAACGAGGCGTGATGACAGAGGCGAATTTAGGGCATGGCCCGCTTTTGCTGCATGCATGGCTGCAAAACCACAGTGCCCCCGGCAGCGACCGGAAACGCGCCGACGCGACCGGGAGGTTGTCCCGGCCGCGTCCTGGCAGGCGGATAGGCAGGTCGTCGCCGAGAAGCGACTGATATCTCAGAGCTTGTAGCGGATCTGGTCGGTCCAGAAGCGCTCGAGGCGCAGCAGGGCGTTGTTCATCCGCTCGAAGTCGTCGGCCGCGATGCCGCCGATCTGCTCGACCGTGCGGACATGCTTATCGTACACGCCCTTCACGATGTCGTGCACGCTGGCGCCCTTCTCGGTCAGGCTGATGCGGACTGAACGGCGGTCAATGCGCGACCGGGCATGGTGGAGATAGCCGAGCTCGACCAGCTTCTTGACGTTGTAGGACACGTTCGAGCCGAGATAGTAGCCGCGGGTGCGCAGCTCGCTCGCCGACAGCTCGGCATCGCCGATATTGTAGAGCAGCAGGGCCTGCACGCTGTTGACGTCGTCACGGCCACGACGCTCGAACTCATCCTTGATGACATCGAGCAGGCGGCGATGCAGCCGCTCCACCAGCGTGAGGGACTCAAGATAAAGAGGCTTCACGTTGAGATCTGCATCGCCGGTCTTGGCAACATCAGAAGTCTTGACGCTCGCTTTCATGGTATATCCCGCCTGTTGTGTGTCGGCCAGGATTTGTCTCCCGGTCCGCTTCTGAAAAACACCATATGCTGGAGCGGATGAAAACGAGTTTAAATATCAGGATGAATCAGGGATTTACCCCTTTGGGTGAATCGTAAGTGAAGCCAGAAACGCTTAAGCTAAAGCGATTCTTACCATGACTCGGAGCAATCGAGCGGTCAGGCGCCCCAACCGTCATTGCGAACCAGCGCGGCTGACCCGCGCTGTCATCCCGTGTCTGCGGCGCAGCGCGCAGCGATGCGCCGCAGACACGGGACCGCGCGACGAGAAGACGCCTTTTCCTGAGGACGGTCCCGCATCTGCGCAGCGGCATTGCATGGCGCAGCGTGCGGGAAGACACCTTCTGCCGACACGCCGCCAGCTATTCCGCCTCGTTCTCGGCCGCCCAGGTCGCCAGGAAGTAGACCGCGATCAGCCCGACATAGAGTCCGACGAGCCAGGCCGTCATCGGCACGAAGCGCGGAAAGAGGAATCCGAGCAGCATCTGGCTGATCGCGGCCAGCAGCCAGAGCACGCCGCCCCAGGTCGAGGTCAGCCAGAGGCCGACGGCGGCGACGAGATCGATAACCGCGAAATAGACGATGATCGCCTGATAGCTCAGCAGGCGATTCTCGAAAGGCGGCTGCGGGTTGCCGGGCAGGCCGAAGATCACCATCCAAGCCGTCAGCCCCTTGGCGAGCCAGAAGGCTGACAGCAAGCGCAGGAACCAGACGAGGGCGAGCCGCCAGCGGTTGGCCTGCTTGCCCTCGGCCTCACCCGTCCGGGCGCCTCGCAGGGCCTCGCCATCTCCTCCCAGGCCCAAGCTCAACCCTCCAGCTTCAATTCGTCGGCGCCGAGCGGCGCGAAATAGGCGTCGATATCCGCCGGCCGGACGTCGTCGAGCGTCGCCGGCTGCCAGCGCGGCGCCTGGTCCTTGTCGATCACCACGGCGCGAACGCCCTCATAGAAGTCGTGGCCGCGGGCAATGCGCGAGACGATGCGATATTCCGTGCGCATCGCCTCGGCGAAATCGAGCCCGGCGCCGCGCCGCATCTGCTCGAAGGCGATGGCGACGCTGGTCGGCGACTTGACCGCGATGGTCTGCAGCAGCTTGCCGGCGAAGGCACTGCCCTTCTCGGCAGCCTGGCGCAGACGAGCGATCACCTCCGGCAAGGTCGCGGCCGTGAAGGCCTCGGCCATCACCGCCCGCTCAGCATGCAAGGGGCCGGGGCCGCGCTGGAGGGTGAAGCCCGCAAGGATGTCGTCGACAGAACCGGGCCTGGTCAGCGCATCGGCAAGCTCCGCCATGCGCTCGCTCGGCACGCCATGGGTCGCAAGGCCGCCTGCCAGCGCATCGGCCGCACCGACCCGCTCGCCGGTGAGCGCGAGGAAGCTGCCGAAACCGCCTTCAAGGCGCGGCAAGGCGTAGGTTGCGCCAACATCCGGGAAGAAGCCGATGCCGACCTCCGGCATGGCGAAGAGATAGCGGTCGCCGGCGATGCGGTGGCTGCCATGCAGGGATATGCCGACGCCGCCGCCCATGACGATGCCGTCGATCAGCGCGACATAGGGTTTCGGATAGGTCTTGATGCGGTGGTTGAGGATGTATTCCTCGCCCCAGAAGGCGAGCATCTCGTCATGCCGCCCGGCCTTGCCGCAATCATGCAGCCAGCGGATATCGCCGCCGGCCGAAAAAGCCTTCTCGCTGGTGCTGACGACGACGACGCGCGTGACCTGCGGGTCGTTCTCCCAGGCATCAAGCGCGCGGGCGAGCTCGCGGACCATGCCGAGGCTCAGCGCGTTCAGCGCCTTCGGCCGGTTGAGCACGACGACGCCGGCAGCGCCGCGAATCTCGCAGATGATCTCGCGATCTTCAGTCATGGTCCGATCCCGCTTCCGTGGGCAGCGGTTCTGGAAGGCGGGACATGGCTTGTCAACGCGAGGCGGGTGTCGGTGTGGATGACGGCTTGGGGGCGAAAGCGGATATTTGGATCGACTGGCGCTGCCTATCAGATTAGCGTCGGGTCTGAGCTGACAGCTAGGCAGTGCGGCATGCGAATAGTGATGGCGGCAGCCGCTTTGATCTGGAGCGCCTACGGTGCGGTCGCGCAAGTTAACTTGCAAGCGCCGCGCGAGAACCAGCCGGGCCAATATCGAGTCGTTCTGCCTCGGCCTGCCTTACCCATGGGATCAGTGGAACTCCCACGATCTGTCGCTGCGCGCAAATGGTCGGCACCATTCTGCGTCAGATGGACCGATGGTTGCGAGCAGTGCAAGGGAAGCGCTCTAGAACCCAGTATCTGGTGCTCAGATACCAACGATGCCGGTTGCTCTCGAACCGCCGTCAGGTGCCTGGACACTGACGACGTCATTGCCCCGCTCTTTTGCGACCAAATTGTTGAACCGTGCGGGTTCGCCGCATGGCACTTGGACGATCAAGGGCTGAAGCACGGCGCATCCGGGTCTGCTTGCTATACCCAAGGCCGCGAGCGAAAGGCTTTGGACTGGACTTGCGACGTTGACAAAACCGAGCGGCGCAAGCGCGTTGCCCCTCTGACTCGCGTCACCCGTGAGCGCATGCGCCTTCTAATCCGGCAGAGCGAGGCACTTGGACGTTAAGTCCGCTACGGGTTGATAGCGGCCCTAAGCACTGACGCCGGCAAAGTTGCGACCATGCGCCCTGTTTTGGAATCGTTCCGATGTGATAAAGAAGCCATCGGCCGGTTTCGCCCGCATGACGAACGCCGCGCCCGTACCGTTCATCGCTTGAGGCAATCGCCATGGAATCCCCGGTCGTGCGGCCTTTCCCGACCCCGAAATCCCGCCATGACGACACGCCGTCGCTCGGCCTGACGCGCCGCATGCGGCGCAACCGCAAGGCGGACTGGTCGCGCCGGCTGGTGCGGGAATCGGCTCTGACGACCGACGACCTGATCTGGCCGATCTTCCTGATGGATTCCAGCGAGGCCCGTTCCCCGGTGGAATGGATGCCCGGCGTCGACCGCCTCAATATCGACGAGGCCGTGCGCCAGGCGGCCGAAGCCGCCGCGCTCGGCATCCCCGCGATCGCGCCCTTCCCCTTCATCGACAAGGCCCTGCGCGACCCCACCGGCTCGGAGGCGCTCAATACCGGCAACCTGATGTGCCGCGCCGTGCGCGCGATCAAGCGCGAGGTGCCCGGCATCGGCATCATCTGCGACGCCGCGCTCGACCCTTATACCTCGCATGGTCATGACGGCGTGATGGAGGGCGAGCGCGTCCTCAACGACGCCAGCGTGCAGATCCTCGTCGGGCAGGCCTTGGCACTGGCCGACGCCGGGGCTGACGTCATCGCCCCCTCCGACATGATGGACGGGCGTATCGGCGCGATCCGGGCGGCGCTCGACGGCGAGGGCCATGAGGACGTGCAGATCATGGCCTATGCGGCGAAATACGCCTCGGCCTTCTACGGCCCGTTCCGCGATGCGATCGGCACCAATGCCACGCTCGTCGGCGACAAGCGCACCTACCAGATGGACCCGGCCAATTCGGACGAGGCGATCGCGGAAGTGATGCTCGACCTCGAGGAAGGCGCCGACATGGTGATGATCAAGCCCGGGCTGCCCTATCTCGACGTGGTGGCGCGGGTGAAGGATCATTTCCGCGTGCCGACCTTCGCCTATCAGGTCTCCGGCGAGTACGCGATGATCATGGCCGCCGCCAATAATGGCTGGCTCGACGGCGACAAGGCGATGCTGGAAAGCCTGCTCGCCTTCAAGCGCGCCGGTGCCGACGGCGTGCTGACCTATTTCGCCCCGCGCGTGGCGAAGAAGCTGAAGGCCGGCGCGTAACGCGTCATCCCGCACGCGCTGCGGCACGACGGTGCTGCTGCGCAGATGCGGGATCGTTCGCCGGAAAAGGCGCCTTCTCGTCGCGCGGTCCCGTGTCTGCGGCGCATCGCTGCGCGCTGCACCGCGCACGGGATGACACTGTGGGGCGGGCCGCGCTACCGTCACGCCAGCATGCGCCCGCTCCTCCTGTCGATTCTGGCTGCCGTCACGCTCGCCCTCGCGGGCTGTGGTGCCGATTTCGACACCGACCAGATGCGGCTCTGCCGGCAGGCGATCCCGCCGCTCAATCCGCCCAACGCCCGCATCGAGATCGAGCGGACCACCAAGGGGCCCGTACCGCGCGCGCTCCGGCTGCTCTACCGGGTCCAGCTCGGCGACGGCCTTTCGCGCCATCGCAGCATCGATTGCCTGTTCGCAAGCGAAGGAACCGGGCCGAGCCGTGGCGCCATGATCGGCATCGCCTCGGACGGGCGGCCGATGGCCGATGCGAGCTTCTACCTGCTGCGGCGCTTCTACCTGGAGGACCGGGCCTCGCCCCCGCCAGACCCGGCCGAACCTGCAGCCGAGACCCTGCCGTCGATCCCCGCCGGCCTCGCCTACGGCCTGCAACAGGGCCTGAGCGCCCTGCCCTCGGCCGCGATCTACGGCATGCTCGCCGCCGCCTATGCCCTCGTCTATGGCCTGACCGGGCGGATCATCCTCAGCTTCGGCGAGTTCGCGGCGCTGGGTGCACTGGCCTCGGTCGTCGGGGTCGC
Organism: Allobosea sp. FG18; assembly: GCF_057809495.1. NCBI lineage: Bacteria > Pseudomonadati > Pseudomonadota > Alphaproteobacteria > Hyphomicrobiales > Alloboseaceae > Allobosea > Allobosea sp. FG18. The sequence continues at coordinate 18,829 of NZ_JBMDKB010000024.1, read as the reverse complement.
GCTTCTGCTCTCGCTCACGATCTCGACGCCGCTTTCGGGGCTTGCCGTCGCGTTCGCGGTCGCGATCGCCGTCTGTGCCCTGCATGGCTTCGCCATGGGCCGCTTCGTGCTGCGCCATCTCGAACGCGCGACCGGCCAGCAGCTGCTGATCGCCACGATCGGGCTCGCCATCGCCATGTCCGAATATCTCCGGCTGGCGCAGGGACCGGAGCTGCGCTGGCTGCCGCCGGTGTTCAACACGCCGATCCCGCTCGCCCATACCGGCAATTTCGTGGTCACGCTGAATCCGCTCGCGCTGGCGCTGGCGGCAATCGGGCTTGGTGCGACGCTCGCTGTCGTCATGCTGATCCGCCGCACGGCCTATGGCCGCGCCTGGCGGGCTGTGTCGGACGACGCCAAGACCGCCGCGCTGTTCGGCGTCGACGCGCGCGCGGTCCATGACGTCGCCGTCATCATCGCCTGCGTCTGCTGCGGCATCGCCGGCGTCATCGTCACCGCGATCTATGGCGGCATGGGCTTTGCCGGCGGCTTCTCGCTCGGCCTGAAGGCGCTCGTCGCGGCGGTCCTCGGCGGCATCGGCTCGGTCAGCGGCGCAGCTTTGGGCGGCCTCTGCATCGCCGCCTTCGAGGCGATCTGGTCGGCGACGCTGCCGATCGAGCAGCGCGACCTCGCGGTCTATTCATTGCTCGCCATCGTGCTGATCTGGCGCCCCGGCGGCTTTTTCGGCGACGGCGAATTGACGCCGCGCCGCGTGTGATGCCCTCTCCTTCGCCTGCCGACCGGATTCGAGACCCGAGCATGAGCGAGAGCTTCGCGATCACCCCCGAGGACATCGACGCCGCTGCCGGGCGGATCGCCGGGCATGTGCTGCGCACGCCCTTGGTGCCGGCGCCGCGCCTCTCAGAATTGACCGGCGCGACCGTGCTGGTGAAGCACGAGAACATGCAGGCGACCGCCTCGTTCAAGGAACGCGGTGCGGTCAACAAGCTGCTGACGCTGAGCGAGGCCGAGCGGGCGCGCGGCGTCATCGCGATGTCGGCCGGCAACCATGCCCAGGCAGTGGCTTATCACGCGAAGCGCTTCGGCACGCCTGCGACGATCGTGATGCCCGAGCCGACGCCGCTGGTGAAGGTCGAGAACACCCGCGCCCATGGCGCCCGCGTCGTGCTGCACGGCGAGACGCTCGCCGAAGCCAGCCAGAAGGCGCATGAACTTGCCGGAGCCGAGAAACTCACCTTCGTCCACCCTTACGACGACGCGGCCGTGATGGCCGGGCAAGGCACGCTCGCACGCGAAATGCTGGCGGACGCACCCGATCTCGACATGCTGATCATCCCGCTCGGCGGCGGCGGCCTGATGGCCGGCAACGCGGTGGCGGCCAAGGCGATCAAGCCGGGAATCGAGCTGATCGGCGTCGAGGCCGGGCTCTACCCCTCCTTCTTCAATGCCGTGCATCGCCAGGACAAGCCGATCGGCGGGCCGACGCTCGCCGAAGGCATCGCGGTCAAGACCGTCGGCCAGCTGACCCTGCCGGTGATCTCCGCCCTGGTCGGCGACATCGTCCTCGTCGGCGAGGACCTGATCGAACGCGCCGTCAACGCTTATGCGAGCCTTCAGCACAGCCTCGCGGAAGGAGCCGGCGCGGCCGGCCTCGCCGCGATGCTGAAGGAGCCGGAGCGCTATGCCGGCCGCAAGGTCGGGCTCGTGCTCACCGGCGGCAATATCGATACGCGCCTGCTCGCCGCCATCATGGTGCGCGAGCTGGAGCGCGACGACCGCATCGTCGCCTTCCGCCTGACCACCAGCGACCGGCCGGGCCTGCTCGGCAGGATCGCGAGCCTGCTCGGCGAGGAAGGAGCCAATATCCTCGAAGTCAGCCATGGCCGGCTCTTCCTCGACGTGCCCGCGAAGGGCGTCACGCTCGACGTCACCGTGGAGACGCGCGGGGCGGCGCATTCGCGCGCGATCGAGGACGCGCTCGCCAAGAACGGCTTCGCGCCGCGGCGGATTCTGCCGCGCGGTCTTGCGGAACCGGCCCGCTAAACAAACATTATCCGGCGGGCGCAGCATTCCGCGCGCCGATGGAGGATCGAAGTCCCGATGAGCGATACCCGTTATGGCCAGCCGCCGGTCACGGCGCTGGAGCCGCGTCCCTACCAGAACGTCAGTGGCGTTCTCGGCTCGCGACTGTTCGCCTGGCTGGTCGACATCGTCGTGCTGTTCTTCCTGGGCTGGCTGGTCGTGTTCCTGCTGGCCCTGCTCGGCGTCGTCACCTTCGGCGCGACCTGGCTGCTGATTCCGATCGCCACCGTCGCGACGGCGCTCGGCTATGCCGCGCTGACGATCGGCGGGCGCAAGCAGTCGACCTGGGGCATGCGCGTTGCGGGCCTGAGGGTGGAGACCGCCAGCGGCGGGCGCCCCGACGGGCTGGCCGCAGCCGTGCATGCGCTTCTGTTCTATGTCGCGGCCGGCACCTTCCTGCTCTGGCTCGTCGACGTCGCCTGCGGCTTTGCCCGCGAGGACCGGCGCATGGGCCACGACCTGCTGACGGGCCTCGTCGTTGTTCGCACCTGATTGAGCCAGGTCAAAAGACCGCGAAACCGCTCCCGATCGGCCGCGCCGCGCTTGTTGCCGGTGCGGCCGATGTTACATTGAGAGTCGGAAGCTTCCGGGGAGCCAGCCGACGTGACGCGCCCATTGCGGGATGCCCCGCAATTCTACCTGACCTCGCCTACCACGTGCCCGTATCTGCCCGGGCGCGAGGAGCGGAAGGTGTTCACGCACCTCGTCGGCTCGCGGGCCCGCGAGCTCAACGACGTGCTCTCGCAAGGCGGCTTCCGGCGTTCGCAGAGCATCGCCTATCGCCCGGCCTGCGAGATGTGTCGCGCCTGCGTCTCGGTGCGCGTCTGCGTCAACGATTTCCGGATGACGCGCGGCTTCCGCCGGGTGCTCGCCCGCAACAGCGACCTGATCGGCGAAGCCCTGCCGCCGCGGCCGCGCTCCGAGCATTATTCCCTGTTCCGCTCCTATCTCGACGAGCGCCATCCCGATGGCGGCATGGCGACGATGTCGGCGCTCGATTTCGCGATGATGGTCGAGGACACCCATGTCGAGACCAGCCTGATCGAATATCGCCGCCGTGGCCCCGATTCCGGTTTCACCGGGCGAGGCGCCGGCGACCTCTTCGCGATGGCCCTGACCGATACGCTCAGCGACGGGCTCTCGATGGTCTATTCGGTCTATGACCCCGGACTGGAACTGCGCTCGCTCGGCACCTTCATGGTGCTCGACCATATCGCCCGGGCGCGCCGCCTCGGCCTGCCTTACGTCTATCTCGGCTATTGGGTCGAGGGCTCGCCGAAGATGACCTACAAGTCGCGCTTCCTGCCGCAGGAACGCCTGATGCCGCAAGGCTGGGAGCGGGTTGAACGCAACGTTTCAACCGATTGAAACGCATCAGCGACGCGCGGAAAACGCGCTTGCCGCCCATCGCTCCTGCCGACACTGTAGCGGCAACGGCCCGCGGCAGACACGCATGACAGGGGCCGCCCCGGAGGAATGATGAGCCAGGAACTGACCGACAGGCTGGAGCGCTGCTACACCGGCATCATCCACGACACGATGCGGGCGATGGGCCTGAAGGACTTCGTCCTGCCGCCGGAACTGCGCCCGCTCCTGCCCGGCCAGAAGCTGGCGGGGCCGGCCTTCACCGTCGAGGGCAAGACCGGCGAATTCGACGCGCATGAGACGCTGCTGGGCTGGACCGGCCTGCTCTCGGCCGCCAAGCCCGGCCATGTCTGGGTCTGCCAGCCGAACACCAACGAGATCGCGCTGATGGGCGAGCTCTCGGCCGAGACGCTGAAGAACAAGGGCGTGCGCGGCTGCGTCATCGACGGCCTCTCGCGCGATACCGAATTCATGGTCGAGATGGGCTTCCAAGCCTATTTCAAGGCCTATACGCCGCGCGACATCGTCGGCGCCTGGCTTCCCAAGGCGGTCGACGAGCCGATCAAGATCGGCGAGGTCTGGATCCGGCCGGGCGACTATATCCTCGCCGATCGCGACGGCGTCGTGCGCATCCCCGCCGAGATCATCGAGGAAGTCCTGGAGAAGTCCGAGACCGCGATCACGGCCGAGAACAAGGTCCGCACCGCGATCCTCGCCGGCACCGACCCGCAGAAAGCCTATCTGCAATACGGCAAGTTCTGACGCGTTTCCTCCTTCAAAGGGCGGCTCACCATGACCCACGATCCGCGCCTCATCCTGCTCGATCCGCGCGACAACGTCCTCGTCGCGCGGGTTCGCCTCAAGGCCGGCGAGACGGTCGAGACCGGCTCCGGACAGGCCGCGCTCGACCGTGACATCGCGCTCGCCCACAAACTCGCCCGCCGCACGATTGCGGCCGGCGAGAAGATCCTGAAATACGGCGCGCCGATCGGTGTCGCGACCGAGACGATCGCACCGGGCGCGCATGTCCATGTTCACAACATGCGCAGCGACTACACGCCGACCTATCATCTCGAAGACGAACGCAAGGCGGGAGCCTCGGCATGAGCACGATGCGCGGCTATCTTCGCTCCGACGGGCGCAAGGGCATCCGCAACACTGTCGCGGTCGCCTATCTCGTCGAATGCGCCCACCATGTCGCACGCGAGATCGCCCTGCCCTGGCGCGAGGAAGGCGTCCACGCCATCGGCTTTCCCGGCTGCTACCCGAACCCCTATGCCGAGCGGATGATGGAGCAGCTCTGCACTCACCCGAATGTCGGCGCGGTGCTCCTGGTCTCGCTCGGCTGCGAAAGCTTCAACAAATACGCGCTGGAGCGTGCGGTGCGCGCCAGCGGGCGGCCGGTGAAGACGATCATCATCCAGGGCACCGGCGGCACCCGCGCCTCGATCCGCGAGGGTCGCGCCTGGGTCGAGGAACAACGCAGCCTCCTCGATGCGCAGGAGACGGTGCCGATGGCCGTCTCCGAACTCGTGGTCGGCACGGTCTGCGGCGGTTCCGACGGCACCTCCGGCATCACCGGCAATCCGGCCGCCGGACGCGCCTTCGACCAGCTCATCGCAGATGGGGCCGCCTGCATCTTCGAGGAAACCGGCGAGCTGATCGGCTGCGAGCACATCATGGCGGCGCGCGCGATCACGCCGGAGCTCGGCGCCGAACTGGAGAAATCCGTGGCCAAGGCGGCACGCTACTACGCGACGCTCGGCTACGGCTCCTTCGCCGCCGGCAATGCCGAGGGCGGGCTCTCCACCATCGAGGAAAAATCGATGGGCGCCTATGCCAAGTCCGGGGCATCGCCGATCTCCGGCCTGATCAAGCCGGGCGACGTGCCGCCGCATGGCGGACTCTACCTGCTCGACGTCGTGCCGGATGGCGAAGTCCGCTTCGGCTTCCCGAACATCAACGACAATGCCGAGATTGCGGAACTGATCGCCTGTGGCGCGCATTGCGTGCTGTTCGTGACGGGCAGAGGCTCGGTCGTCGGCTCGGCGATCTCGCCCGTCGTCAAAATCTGCGCCAATCCTGAGACCTATCGCCGGATGTCCGAGGATATGGATGTCGATGCCGGGCGCATCCTCGAAGGCCGCGCCGGGCTCGACGAAGTCGGCACCGAGATCCGCGATCTCGTCGTCTCGCTCGGGCAGGGCGGCCGGACGAAATCGGAAGAACTGGGTCATCAGGAATTCATCCTGACCTACAAGAGCTTCGAGCCGCTCGGCCCGGCCTGCCTGCCGGCGTAAGCAAGGGCGCGTCACGAAGCCCGCTTCCGCCGATCGCGCGGATTGGCTAAGCCTTCCTCCATGACGGGAGCTGCGGGACGGATGAACTGGCGAAGGAGCGCGATCGCGCTCATCGCCGTCTATGTCCTCATCCTGCAGACGACGCTGGTCGCGCTTGCCGCCGGATTGTCGGCGCAACCCTCCGCCGGGCTCGTGCATCCGCTTTGCGCGCCCGGCCAGACGACGCCGTTCGACCCGGCGCCCGACGGCAGCGGCGCGAAACTGCCGGATTGCTGCGCGAGCTTGTGCCTGTCGACGGCGATCGCGCTGCCGCCGACCTCTCCAGCCACCACCCTTGTCGCGCGCCAGCCCGCACGCTCTTTCGCCGACAACCTGACGGGGGAACAGGTTTCGTCTCCCTCCGCTCCGGGATACCCACTCGGCGCGCGCGCTCCCCCTGTCCCGGTCTGAAGCCCTTCCTCCTTCAGCTCAGACCAGGATTTATCCATGACAACCGTCTCAACGGCGACGGCCGCGCCCGAACGCGCAGGCCGGCCAGCCGCATCGCTCTACCGCGCCGTCTGGCGCTGGCATTTCTATGCCGGACTGATCACCCTGCCCTTCCTCATCCTGCTGGCCGTGACCGGCGGGCTCTACCTCTTCCGGGCTGAGATCGACGGCCTGATCCATCGCGACGTCAAGCGGGTCGAGGCCCGGATGACGGGCGAGCGGCCGCCCAGCGAAATCGTGGCGCAGGCCGTGAAAGCCTTCCCCGGAAAGGCGGTGAAGTACCTGCAGGCGGAAACCGCGACCGCCTCGGCCGAGGTCACGGTCCGCAATCCGGCGGGGACGCGGATGGTGGTCTATGTCGACCCCTACGACGCCCGCGTGCTCGGCCAGTTCCCCGACAAGGGCACGGTGATGTGGGTGATCCGGCAGATCCACAGCCTCGCCTATTTCGGGCCGATCGCGAACGGCGCCCTCGAAATCGCCGGGGGCTGGGCGATCCTGCTGGTGCTGACCGGCCTCTATCTGTGGTGGCCGCGCAAGCAGAGCGGCGGCGTTGTCACGGTCCGGGGCAAGCCGCGCCAGCGCGTGTTCTGGCGCGATCTCCATGCGGTTACCGGCCTCGTTGCCGGCGGCTTCATCCTGTTCCTCGCGATCACCGGCATGCCCTGGTCGGTGCTCTGGGGCGCCAAGGTCAATCAATGGGCCAACGGCCATAATTTCGGCTATCCGACCGGCCTGCGCGTCGCCGTGCCGATGTCGGACGAGCATCTCGCCCATGTCGCGCCAACGACATGGTCGCTGGAGCAAGCGAAACTGCCGGCCTCTCAGGCCACGGGCGGCGATGCGATCGGCCTCGATGCCGCCGTCGCCACCTTCGATCGGCTGGGCCTGACGCGCGGCTATGCCGTCAATCTCCCCGGCGGCCCAAGCGGGGTCTATACCGGCTCGGTCTACCCGAAGGACATGGCGCTCCAGCGCGTCATCCATCTCGACCAGTATAGCGGCAAACCTCTGATCGACATGAGCTATGCCGATTACGGCCCGCTCGGCAAAGCGCTGGAATGGGGCATCAATGTCCATATGGGGCAGGAATTCGGCGTAGCGAACCAGATCGTGATGCTCGCCGCCTGCTTCGCCATCGTCCTGCTCTGCGTCTCGGCGTTGGTGATGTGGTGGAAGCGGCGCCCGCAAGGGTCGCTCGGCGTGCCGCCGCTGCCGGCTGAGAAGGCAACGCTGCGTGTGGTCGTGGCCTTGCTCGCCATTGGCGGTCTCATCTTTCCGCTGGTCGGGCTGTCGCTTATCGTCATGGTGATGATCGACGCCGTACTGACAAGAAACATACAACCTATGAGCGCATAACCGAGAAGCCTGCTTCCCCGAGCAGCAGGCTTACCCACGGACTGAACAACGGGGCGTCATTGCCCCGTTGTTCAGAAAAGAACGCGATCGCCTTAAGAGTAAATCAAGCCGGACCTGCGCAGAGTGCTGCCACTGCTTTGCCGTGGGAGCCCTCATGCTGCGTAACCTGACCCGGATGCCGGCGGACATGTCGTCGGATTCGCGCCGGCAGCTTCTCCATGCCGTGACGGATCTCTTCCTGCTCGACCACGATCCGAACGAGGCCGTGAAGGAGCATTACGGTGAGATCGCGGCCGGCTCGCTCGGCCATCTCGGCGACGAGGACCGCAAGGGCTATGCCGATCGCGTTGCCGCGATGCCGACCCTGCCGCACAATGTCGCGGTCACGCTCGGCGGCGACGGCAATGCCGAGGTCGCGCGCCTCGTGCTGTCCCTCTCCCCGGTCCTGACCGATACCGATCTCGCCGCCATCGCTGTCAGCCAGTCGCAGCAACATCTCGTCGCCATTGCCGAGCGCGCGCGCCTCTCCGAGGGCGTCACCGACATCCTCGTCGAACGCGGCGACCAGAAGGTGCTGCATACCGTCAGCGCCAATGAAGGCGCCGCCTTCTCCGATCGCGGCTTCGACCGGCTGCTGGAGCGTGGCGGGGACGATGCCGCCATCACCGACGCCCTCGCCCGGCGCTCCGATCTCGCGCCGAACCGCGCGCAGCGCGTCCTGCGGATCGTCGAACAGTTCTCCGACGGCGGCAATGCGGCGCCTGCCACTGACGCGAGCGTCTCGCTTGCCCGCCAGGCGCGCCAGCAACGCCTCGAGGTCAAGCTGCTGCTCTCCGACCTCGCCGCCAAGGTGCGCGAGGTCGACGACGTCTTGACCATGCTGGCCGACGAGGATCGCGCCTATCACCTCTCGCAGGTGCTCTCCGAAATCGGCGGCATCTCGATCGAACAGGCGCTGCGCGTGCTGATGCAGCGGGATTCCAGCGGCATCGCCGTCGCCTGCCGCTCGCTCGGCATCGGCGCCACCGCCTTCCGCGCCATCCTGCAATTGCGGGCACGCCGGCTCTATTTCTCGCCGCGCGACGTCGATGACGATGTCGACGCCTATGACAAGCTCGATCTCGCGACGGCGGAGCGGACGCTGGGCTTCCTCAAGCTCAGGACCAAGATCGCCTGAGGCGCAGCCGGCCCCGGCCACAAAACCGCGACATTCGCCTCGCTCCATGCTAGCTTCCGACCGAGCACGCTGTCGCGAGGACGCTTTCGACGTGAGATTTCCGCTTCTATCCGCCGCGACGCTCGCCGCCCTGCTCGGCGCAGGTGAATCGGCGCAGGCGCAGGCGTTCCTGCCGCTCTCCGGTTTCGCGCCGCTGCCCTCCTTCGCCTGGGACCAGCCCAGCCTGTCGCCGAAATGGGAAGGGTCCTATGCCCGCATCTCTTCGGGCTTCCAGGTCACCAGCAGCAAGCATATGCGCACCAGCGCCGGCCCGACGATCGGACTGGAAGCGGGCAAGATGCTGCGCGAGGGCAATTTCGTCTACGGTATCGCCGGCGCGATCGACTACGCCCCCGCTGTCGGCGGCTATGGTTATCCGAGCTTCGGCAATGTCGCCTATACTCGTGACCTGGCCGGCGCCTTCAGGGTTCAGGCTGGCGTGCTCGTGACGCCCGACGTCATGCTCTACACGACGGCAGGGTTGACCGCGGCCAACGAGACCTGGCGCTACGGCGCGACGGCCTTCTCCTCACCTTTCAGCCGCAGCAACATCGCCGTGCGACCCGAGGCGCGCGCCGGAGTGCTCTGGGCCGTCACCGACAAGATCACGATCGGCCTCGAAGCCGGCATCATCGGGCAGGAAATCCGCTGAGACGCTGATTCAGGCGGTTACAATCTTGATTCCGGCTTTCCCGGCAAGCCTTTGATCTGGCGTCATTCTCGGGCTTGACCCGAGAAGCCTTTGCCAAGAGCGCGCTGGTCCCGAGATGCTCGGACCAAGCCCGAGCATGACGCTATTCCTGCCTCACCCCCCGAACGTATTGCTCTTCGGGAAGCCCTTGGGCGGCAGGCGCCCGGCTTCGGCGCGGTGGCCGAGCCATTCCAGCAGATCGGCCTGCGTCACCGTCCAGGTGCGGCCGGAGGTGTCGAGCCAAGTCAGGCCGTCAGCGAGGTTGAAGGTCCTGGCGTCGGAGAGGCCGCCATCCTTGTAGCGTTGCAGGCGCACGCCCTTGCCACGGCCCATCTCCGCCACTTCCGAGATCGGGAAGCAGAGCAGCTTGCGGTTCTCGCCGATGATCGCGACATGGTCGCCATCGGCCGGCGCCGCCAGCATCGCGACATGCGTGCCGTCGACATTGAGCACCTGCCGACCCTTACGGGTATTGGCGACGACATCGTCGGCGGGCGCGACGAAGCCCCTGCCCTCGCTCGACACCATCAGCAGCTTCGTGCCCGGCTTGTAGGGGAAGGCAGAGACGATCTCGGCCGTCTCCTCCAGCTCGATCATCAGGCGGATCGGATCGCCGAAGCCGCGTCCGCCCGGCAGCTTGGACGCATCCAGCGTGAAGACCTTGCCGTTCGAGGCGAGCACCAGCACCTTCGCCGTCGTCTCGGTGAAGAAGGCGGTCTGGAGCGCGTCGTCGCCCTTGAAGGAGAAGCTCGACTTGTCCTGGACATGGCCCTTCAAGGCCCTGATCCAGCCCTTCTTCGAGATGACGACCGTGATCGGCTCACGCTCGACCATGGCCTGGGTCAGGTCGATATCGGCGGTCTCCGGCATATCGGCGAAATCGGTGCGGCGCTTGCCGATCGCGGTTTCCGGGCCGAAGGTCTTCTTCACCTGCCGGATGTCCCAGGCGATGGTCTTCCACTGCGTCGCCTCGGAGGCGAGCAGGCCTTCGATCTGCTCCTTCTCCTTGGTCAATTCGTCGAGCTCGGTCTTGAGCTGCATCTCCTCGAGCTTGCGCAAGGCGCGCAGGCGCGTGTCGAGGATCGCGTTGGCCTGGATCTCGGTGAGGTCGAAGACCTTCATCAGTTCGATCTTGGGCTCGTCCTCCTCGCGGATGATTTTGATCACCCGGTCGAGGTCGAGATAGACGATCAGCAGGCCGCGCAGGATTTCGAGGCGCTTGTCGATCTGGCCAAGGCGGAAGCGCGAGCGCCGCTGCAGCACCTCGCGGCGGTGGTCGAGCCAGGCGCGCAGAGCCTCGGCGAGGCCGAGCACGCGCGGCACCAGCCCGCCGGTCAGCACGTTCATGTTCATTGAAATGCGCGATTCGAGCTCGGAGAGCCGGAACAGCGATTCCATCATCAGGTTGGGATCGACATTGCGGGCGCGCGGCTCGATGACGATGCGGATATCCTCGGCCGACTCGTCGCGCAGGTCGCCGACCAAAGGCAGCTTCTTGTCGTTGAGGAGCTCGGCGATCTTCTCGATCAGCCGGCCCTTCGAGACCATGTAGGGGATCTCGGTGACCACAGCGAGCCAGGTGCCGCGGCCCTGATCCTCGGAATGCCAGCGCGCGCGGGTGCGGAAGGCGCCGCGGCCGGTGCGGTAGGTCTCCGCCATCGAGGCGCGGGTCTCGACGATGATGCCGCCCGTCGGGAAATCCGGGCCGGGCACGAAGGTCATCAGCTGCTCGGAGGTCGTCTCCGGGTGCTGGATCAGGTAGAGCGCGGCGTCGCAGAGCTCGGCGGCGTTGTGCGGCGGGATCGAGGTCGCCATGCCGACCGCGATGCCCTGCGAGCCGTTGGCCAGCAGGTTCGGGAAGGCTGCTGGGAGAACGACCGGCTCCTCGTCCTCGCCGTTATAGGTCTCGCGGAAGTCGACCGCATCCTCGTCGATGCCGTCAAGGAGCAGGCGCGCGACCTCGGTCATGCGCGCTTCGGTATAGCGGTAGGCGGCGGCGTTATCGCCGTCGATATTGCCGAAATTGCCCTGCCCGTCGACGAGCGGGTAACGCTGGGCGAAATCCTGCGCGAGGCGCACCAGCGCGTCATAGACCGACTGGTCGCCATGCGGATGGAACTTGCCGATGACGTCGCCGACGATGCGGGCGCATTTCTTGTGGACCTGGCCGGGGTCGAGCCGCAGCAGCCGCATGGCGTGCAGGATGCGGCGGTGGACCGGCTTCAGGCCGTCGCGCGCATCCGGCAGGGCACGGTGCATGATGGTGGAGAGCGCATAGGCGAGATAGCGCTCTTCGAGCGCCGATTTCAGATCGATGCGCTCGGCTTCATCTTCCGGCGGCGGATCGACCGGTTTGCCCATGCTGCGTCAGCCCTTGTGCTGTCCAAAAATTCGCGCCTGCTCTATGGCACGTCGCGAATCAGCCCGCCAGAACAATGCAGGTACGAAGCCCCCTTCGCAAACGCAGGGGATGCCTTTTCGCGCTTAGGCGGTGGATGATTCGCCGGGCGGTGCATTCGCCGCGGCCCGCGTCGCCATTTCGATCAGCCGCTCCCGCTCAGGCGGCTCGCGCAGGCCGCGCGGATCGAGGATATGGCGGCGCAGGAAGAAGCCCGTCAGCGCGAAACCCGAGAGGATGTCGGCTGGAGACGGGCGCCGCCCGCCCTGCCCCTCGACAAGGAACGAAGGCAGTTTCAGCAGGCGGTCGAGATAGGGCTGCGCAGCTCGCCGGCTGACGGCCTTGCCGGATTTCGGCGAGACATGGCTGAGATCATCAGGCGAGCCCGTGACGGCGCAGCGCGCCAGATCGAGCCCGAAACCAAGTTCGGTGAGCATCGCCAGTTCGAAACGGATGATCAGCGCCGGCGCCATCTCGGCCTCGTCGAGATGGGCCACGAGGACGGACAACCCTTCATAGAGACCGGGATGCGGATCGCGCTCCGGCAGCAGGCGCAGCAGGCCGGCGATGGTGCCGAGCCCGTAGAGCGCGACCGGCGCGGCGATCAGGCGGGCGGCATGGGAGCCGAGCAGCTCGACCTTGTACTCGCCGAGATGCTCGTCGAGCCGGGCGCGCCAGGTCAGCGAGACATGATTGCCCGGCTGCAGCGAGGCCTGCGCCTTGGACGAGCGCCCGCCCCTGACGAGGCCGAGATGGCGGCCGTGCTCGCGCGTCATCGCCTCCAGGATCACGGCGCTTTCGCCATGAGCCTTGAGGCCGATGATCGTGCCCTCGTCGGTCCATTCCATGAGGACAGGATTTAGGGCGAGAGGCGCGTTGCTGCAATTTCATACGCGACGTCATACCGGCTATGGGGCGCTCCCCATCTCGTGAAGCCTCGGGTTTTATTGGAAAGCGCGGGTCACCCCGGACGCAGCGAAGCGGAGATCCGGGATGACGGCGTGTTTCTGAGACCTTCCAAGAGGCTTCACGCCACGTACTGGGCGATGCCGCCGCCGAAGGACCAATCCTCGCGCTTGACCTCGACGAGGTTGATGAAGATGTCGTCCGGATTCAGGCCGGGCTCCTTCATGAGATTCTCGGTGATCGCGGCGTAGAGCTTCTTTTTCTGCGTCACGCCGCGCGTATTGGCGACGGTAAGCTGAATGATCACCAGCCTGTCGCTGCGGTTGAAGCCGAAATAATTGGCGTCGAAGACGAACTCGTCGGCATCGTGCTGGTGGACGACGGCGAAGAGATCCTTCTCCGGCACTTCGAAGGTCTCGCGCAGCGCCTTGTAGACACCGTCGATGATGGCAGCCGGCTCGGAAGCCGGGCGGCCGCGGCGCATGGAAATCCTGATCAGGGGCATGGTCTGTCTCCGTCTCGAGGCGCAACCGCGCCTGTCGAGACGAACATAGGCCGCCCCATACAATCTGAAAATCATATCTATGATGATACCAATGATATGATATTATGATTTATGGGCACTCTCGACATCGACGCCGTCGCCTCGTTCCTGCGCGCGGCCGAGCTGAAAAGCTTCACCCGCGCCGCCGAGGCGCTCGGCACGACGCAATCGCTGGTCAGCACGCGGGTGAAGCGACTGGAAGATGGGCTCGGCCGGCTGCTGCTGCAGCGCCACCCGCGGCTTGTCCGCTTGACGGCCGAGGGCGAGCGCTTCCTGCCGGCCGCGCGCGAGTTGATGGCCGCTCATGGCAAGGCGCTCGCGGCCTTCGCGGTCGCGCCCGAGCATATCGCGGTCGGCATCAGCGAGCAGGCTGTTGGCGCCGAGGTCCCAGCCGTGCTCGCACGCCTGACGGCGCATGATCCTGGCATCGTCATCAATCTCAGGATCGAGCCGTCGCGGATGCTGGAAGAGGCGTTCGAACGAGGCGAGCTCGATGTCGTGATCGTGCGCCGGCTCGCGGCGGGTCGGACCGGAGAGGTCCTGCGCGACGATGCGGTCGGCTGGTTCGCGGCGCCCAGCTTCGTGCGGCCGCCCGATGCGCCCGTGCCGCTGGTCAGCCTCGTCGCAGAATGCCGCCTGCGCCGGCACAGCATGGATACGCTGGACCGCGCCGGCATCGCATGGCGCGAAGCCTTCGTCGGCGGCGGCATGGCAGCGGTTGCGGCGGCCGTTCAAGTCGGGCTCGGCATTTCGCCGCTGGCCGCGCGGATCGCGCCGGCGGGCGCGGTCGATATCGGGCCTGCATGGGGGCTGCCCGTGCTCGGCGGATCGCAGGTCGTGCTCAGGAGCAATGTCGCAACGCCGCGCGCGGGCGCTTTCGTTCGCGAACTGGCAGCGGCTTTCCGGGGGTAGTCTTCACCCCGATGGCGCCGCCCTGCAGCCGTCGGCGCCAGATCGCACCGGTCTCGTCCCCTTGTCATTCCGGGGCGCACCACAGGCGCGAACCCGGAACCCACGACCGGGTGGGACCTTCAATGACGAGCTGCAAATGGCCCACCCCATCGTGGGTTCCGGGTTCTTCGCTCCGCGAAGCCCCGGAATGACAAAGGTGGTTTCCGGCTCGGGCCGCAGGCCTGAGCCGGAAATGACCGCAGCCCCTACCCGACCACGCGCTCGACGCGGCTGATCACCCGCTTCTCGCGCAACTCGCTGATGATGGCCGAGAGGTGCTTCAGGTCCCAGACCGTGAGGTCGATGGTGACATCGGTGAAGTCCTGGTTCGGGCGGTTCATCGAGACGGAATCGATGTTGCCGTCATGCTCCGCGATGGTCGTGGTGATCTGGGCGAGCGAGCCGGGCTCGTTGATCGACTTCAGGGCGATGCGCGCCGGGAAGCGCTGCGGCGCCTTGTCGTCGAGGTCCCAGCGGACATCGAGCCAGCGATCCGGCTCGTTGTCGAAGGCGGCGAGCGCGGGCGACTGGATCGGGTAGATCGTCACCCCCTCGCCCGGGGTCAGGATGCCGACGATGCGATCGCCCGGTACAGCCCCGCCATGCGGCGCGAAGCGCACCGGCAGGTCTCCGCCAAGACCGCGGATCGGGATCGCGGTATCCGGCTCCTCGCCCGGCAGCTTGAACTTGAGGTTCTCGTTCTGGCGCAGCTCGAACCAGCCCTTTCCGCTGGCGGCCGCGCCTGGCTTGCCCTCGGTCGAACCGCGCTTCTCCAGTTCGAGGTCCGGATAGACGGCCTTGACCACGTCGCCCGAATACATCTCGCCACGCCCGACGGCGGCGAGCACGTCGTCCACGGTGTTGCGGGCAAGGCGTTTCAGCGCAGCCTTGAGCTTGTCGTCGGAGAAGGCGCGCTCGGCGCGGGAGAAAGCGCGTTCGAGGATCTGGCGGCCCAGGCCGGCATATTGACGACGCACGGCGGCGCGGGTGGCGCGGCGGATGGCGGCGCGGGCCTTGCCGGTGACGACGAGCGATTCCCAGGCGGCGGGCGGGGCCTGCCCGTCGGCACGGGTGATCTCGACCTCGTCGCCATTCTGCAACTCGGTCAGGAGCGGCGCGATGCGGCCGTTGATCTTGGCTCCGACGGCGCTGTTGCCGACATCGGTATGAACCGCATATGCGAAATCGATCGGCGTCGCGCCGCGCGGCAGGGCGATGAGCCGCCCCTTCGGCGTGAAGCAGAAGACCTGATCGTGGAAGAGCTCGAGCTTGGTGTGCTCGAGGAATTCCTCGGGGCTGTCGCCCTCGGCCAGCAGGTCGACTGTGCGGCGCAGCCATTGATAGGCGCGGCTCTCGTCGGCCAGGCCGATCGGCTCGCCGGCGCGGCCATCCTTGTAATGGGCATGGGCGGCGATGCCGTACTCGGCGATGCGGTCCATGTTGTCGGTGCGGATCTGCAGTTCGACGCGGCTATGGCCGGGGCCGACCACCGTCGTATGGATCGAACGGTAGTCGTTCTGCTTCGGCGTCGAGATGTAGTCCTTGTAGCGGCCGGGCACCATCGGCCAGGTCATGTGGACGATGCCGAGCACGCGGTAGCAATCCTCCGGCCTCTCGACGATGACGCGGAAGCCGAAGATGTCGGAGAGCTGCTCGAAGGAGACGGATTTCCGCTCCATCTTCTTCCAGATCGAATAGGGACGCTTGCGGCGCCCGAAGACCTCGGCCTGGATGCCGCTGGCGGCGAGCTTGCCCTTCAGGTCCTCCTCGATCTCGCCGATGACCTTGCCCTCACGTGCGGTCACTTCCTCCAGCCGCTTGGTCACGGTGGCGTGGGCTTCGGGCTTGATGTGGCGGAAGGAGAGTTCCTCCAGCTCCTCGCGCAGTTCCTGCATACCCATGCGGCCGGCGAGCGGCGCGTAGATCTCGATCGTTTCCTCGGCGATGCGCAGGCGCTTCTCGGGCGGGACGAAATGCAGCGTCCGCATGTTGTGCAGGCGGTCGGCCAGCTTGACCAGCAGCACGCGGATGTCGTCGACGATGGCGAGCAGCAGCTTGCGGAAATTCTCGCCCTGCGCCGCCTTCTTCGAGACGAGGTCGAGCTTCTTGATCTTGGTAAGGCCGTCGACGAGCCGGCGGATGTCCGGCCCGAACATGGTCTCGATCTCTTCCAGCGTCGCGGCCGTGTCCTCGACCGTGTCGTGCAGGACGGCGGCGACGATGGTGGCGTCGTCGAGCTTGAGATCGGTCAGGATCGCCGCGACTTCGAGCGGATGCGCGAAGAAGGGATCGCCGGAGGCGCGCTTCTGCGTGCCGTGAGCACGCATGGCATAGACATAGGCCCGGTTGAGCAGGTCCTCGTCGGTATTCGGATTGTAGCTCCTGACCCGGTCAACGAGCTCGTATTGCCGCATCATGCCCATGCGGGCCCCAGCCTCGTCCTGCAATCATTGCAACACATTATTATTTGCACAGGCATCGGCGGCAGCAAGGCGTTTTCCGGAAGGGCCATGAAAAAAGCCCGGCAGTGCCGGGCTTTAGTCGGAAACGGTGAACAATCGATTCACATTCGATCCGCGCACCGGATTTCGTGATCGAGGATCAGTCCTCGTCGTCGGCGCTCTCGGTCGGCGGCACGAGGCCGTCGAGGCCGCGCAGCAGGTCCTCTTCGCTCATGCGGTCGAACTGCACTTCGCTGTCCGGCGTCGCGGCGCTGGTGGGGCTGGCGAGCAGCGGAACGGTCTCCTGCTCCGGCTCGTCGACCTCGACATGCTTCTGCAGGGAGTGGATCAGATCTTCCTTGAGATCCTCGGGCTTGAGCTTCTCATCGGCGATCTCGCGGAGCGCAACGACGGGGTTCTTGTCGTTGTCGCGGGGAACGAGGATCGACGAGCCCGACTGGATCATCCGCGCGCGGTGGCTGGCAAGCAGCACCAGCTCGAAGCGGTTCTCGACCTTGTCGATGCAGTCTTCAACGGTAACGCGAGCCATGGCCGGCTTCTTCCGATCTCAGCGATGCAGGGAATGGATTGAGCACGGCCTTACAGGCAAAGCCACCGCGATGCAAGAAATTCGCGGTGGCCGCGTCGGCCTCAGGCGCCTAAGCGGCGCACCATATCATCCAGCGTCGGCTCGGGCCGGCCTGCGACCTCGCCGCCGCGCGCGCCCATTG
Organism: Allobosea sp. FG18; assembly: GCF_057809495.1. NCBI lineage: Bacteria > Pseudomonadati > Pseudomonadota > Alphaproteobacteria > Hyphomicrobiales > Alloboseaceae > Allobosea > Allobosea sp. FG18. The sequence goes on along the minus strand of NZ_JBMDKB010000024.1, from coordinate 1,356 downwards.
CAGGGAGTTCGTGCGGCTTCAGCTCGGCGAAGCGCATCCGCATCGTCGTCGCGACGCCCTCGCCGAAGGCGATCGCCTCGCGATTGCCGATCGAGGACAGGAAATTGATCGTGCTGGCGGAGGCGTCGGAGATCGCCGAGCGAATGATCTGCTGGTCGCGTTCGTTCGCCAGTCGCATCGCGAAGATGGTCGAGCATTGCGACAGGATGGTCGGGTCGAGCTCACCCGGGCGCTGGGTCACGATGCCGAGATAGGCGCCGTATTTGCGGCCTTCCTTGGCGATCCGGGCGAGCGCCTGCCGCGTCGGCGCGAAACCGAGTTTGGGATCGGAGGGCACATAGCGATGCGCCTCCTCGCAGAGCACGAGGATTTCGCAGGCGCCCTGACTCGCGCTGGCAAGGTCGAAGGCCAGGCGCGACAGCACAGAGGCCACTGCGTTCACGACCTCGGCCGGCAGGCCGCCGAGCTGGAAGGCCGTGATCGGCCGGCCATGCATCGGAATGCGGAAAACCTGGGAGAGGATCGGCGCCACGGTCTCGTACATGTTGGCCCGCCCGAACATGAAGCGGTAGCGCGGATCGGCATGGAGCGATTCCAGCCGCACCTTCAGCGAGCGCAGGGCGACGCGGGGCCAGCGCTGCTCGTGCAAGCCGATCAGCTCGTCGATGACGGCGAACAGATCCTTGAGCCGATAGGGCGTGGCGGCGTCAACTCCCCCGGTCTGGTGCGCGTCCGCCGACTGGCGCGGGGCGCCGAGATCGAGCGGGCGCTTCAGCAGGCTGGAACCGAGATCGCGCGCCAGATCCTGCCCGCTGGGCAGGCGATAGCGCGTCCGCGCGGCCGAGACGACCTCGCGCAGGATATCCGGCTCGTCCTCAAGGGCCGCCCGCCCCCGGAACACGACATCGGCCAGCTCGTCCTGCTTGAACATCCAGAAGGGCAGATCGAGGCTTTCGCCGTCGATGGTCAGGGCCAGGTCCGGAAAGGCGCTGGAGTATTCGTTGTGCGGATCGAGGATGAGCACACGCAGGCGCGGCCGAACCGATACGGCACGGCGCAGCAGCAGCGAGACCGCGCTCGACTTGCCAACGCCGGTGGTCCCGACCAGGGCGAAGTGACGCGACAGCATATCCTGGATGCTGACGGTCGCGGGAATGCTCGTATCCTGCGTGACATGGCCGATCTCGACGCCGGAACGGTCGCCGAGATCATGGACCAGCGCGAGATCGCCTGCCCGGATGCGATGCGCGATCGCACCGATCGGCGGAAAGGTGCTGATGCCGCTCTGGAAACGCACTCGCTGTTGTAGCCCCCAAAAGCCCGGACATTTCTCACGGTGCTGCATGGGCCGCGATG